>NZ_AP027079.1:3000000-3265981 GCF_030295385.1 Geothrix oryzae | reverse complement strand
CACGACAAGCTCGCGGGGAGGATCCCAAATCTAGCACCCCGCGGGGGGGATGGGAGGATGGAAATGCCCTTGAGTCCTGGGACCACCGCTGATACCCTCGAAGGTTCGTCCTCCTCCCCGGGAGGAGAGACCCCCGAGGTGGAATGATGAAGCGCACCTTTCAGCCCAACAATCGCCGCCGCGCGAAGACCCACGGCTTCCTGAGCCGCATGAAGACCAAGAACGGCCGCCTGGTGCTCAAGCGCCGCCGCGCGAAGGGCCGCCACGTCCTGGCGGTCTGACGCCGTTCCCGTGATCTTCAAGGGCCGATTCCGTACGGTCCGCCAAAGGGACCACGCGGTACCTACGCCCCTGCCCCGGCCCCTGCTGGGGCCCGAGGCGTTTCTGGACATCCGGGCCTGGCGCCGCGCCGGTGACGGCTCGGGCGATGACCTGGGTCTACCCGGGCCCCTGCTTCTCGTGACCTCGCCCCGCAAGACGGGCCGCGCCGTCCAGCGCAACCGCTTCCGCCGCCAGGTGCGGATGGCCTTCCTCGGCCTTTCCGAGCGAATCGCCGGCCGCCCCTGGATCGTCTGGGTGCGGCCCGCGCGCCTCGCCCCTCCCCTCGACAGGCTCACCCTCCGGGATATCGAAGGCCAGCTCGCGCTGGCCCTGCGCCGTCTCCCCCCCGTGGACACCCCATGAAAAACCGCAATGTCCTCCTGTTCGTGGTCGGCAGCCTGATCCTGCTCGCCGGCCAGTTCTGGCTCAGCTCCCGGTACGCCAAGCCCGTCCCCAGGGCCGAGGCCCCGGTGGTCGAGGCGCCCAAGGCCCCGGCGCAGCCGGTCGCGCCCGTGCAGGCTCCGGCCCCCGTGGCCGCGGCCGCAGCGGGTGCCCCGGCCGCCGACCCCGCGGCCGTGCACACCCTGGCCACCACGGACTTCCGCCTCACCTGGCAGGTGGCCACGGGCGCCCTCAAGCAGGCCGTCTGGCTGCAGGACGGCACGAAGTTCTTCCCCGACACCTTCGCCGGGCTGGCCGCCTTCCAGGGCCAGGGCTTCGAGACGGTGCGCGAGGAGAAGGGCGCCGAGGGGACCACGGTCATCTTCGAGAACGCCGCCGGCGACCGGCTGAGCTATGCCGTCCCCCAGAAGGGCCTGACCCTCCGGGTGGAGGGGACCTCGCCCCGGAACGCGCCCGTGCTGCTGGTGGCGAACCCCGCTTCCGACGAGCCCGTGAAGCATCTGGGCCGCGTGTTCTCGCTCACGGAGAAGTCCGTCGAGGCCGTGACCTGGGCCGAGATGCTGCATGACCCCTTCTTCAGCTTCATGGGGGCCAAGCGCAAGGTGCTGCCGCCCTCGGCCGAGCGCCTGGGCCTGGACGCGGGCATTGAGAAGGACGAGAAGAACCAGCGCAACCACTACTTCGCCGCCCTCTGGAAGCTGCCCCGGCCCGCCGGTCGCGACGCCTCGGGCTACCAGCTGCTGCCCGAGAACGGCCACTTGAGCGCCGCCCTGTACCTGGGGCCCAAGCAGGCCGAGACCCTCACGGCCTTCGAAAAGCCCTACACCAAGGTCATCGACTACGGCTTCTTCGGCGCCGTGGCCCACCTGCTCTTCTGGATCCTGAAGAAGGTCCACGCCCTCGTGGGCAACTGGGGCTGGGCCATCGTGATCTTCACGGTGATCATCCGCCTCGCCACCTGGACGCTGAACACCAAGCAGACCATCTCCATGCTGCGCATGAAGGACTTCGAGCCGCACCAGAAGGCCATCCAGGCCAAGTACGAGAAGTTCGGCAGCGACATGACCAAGAAGGCGGAGATGCAGAAGGAGCTCATGGAGCTCTACAAGAAGAACGGCCACAACCCCATGGGCGGCTGCCTGCCCATGCTGCTGCAGATGCCCATCTTCCTGGCCCTCTGGTCCATGCTGAACGCCGTCTTCGAGCTGCGCCACGCGCCCTTCTTCGGCTGGATCACCGACCTGTCCGCCAAGGATCCCTACTACATCTTCCCGGTGCTCATGGGCGCGTCCATGTTCGCGCAGCAGGCCGTGACGCCCGCGGTGGGCGACCCCGCCCAGCGCAAGATGATGCTGGTGCTCATGCCCGCGATGATGACCTTCTTCTTCGCGCAGAGCCCCGCCGGGCTTACGATCTACTACTTCGTGTTCAACATGATCGGCCTCGCCCAGACCTGGTGGATCATGCGGTCCTACAAGCCCCAGGCGATCACGGTCTAGGAGGTCAGCCATGCGGAAGAGCGGCGCCAGTCTGGAGTCCGTGCCCGAACTCATCGCCCGGTGGTCGGCCCACCTGGGCCTGGTGGTGGAGGTCAAGGCCGCGCCCTCGGGTGATGAGGAGGCCTTTCCCAACCGCCTGGCCATCTCGGGCCCGGACGCCGGCCGGTTCGCCGCCGACCGCGGCGTGGCGCTGGATGCCCTGCAGTTCCTGGTCCATGAGGCCCAGGGGGAGCGCGAGGACCAGAAGCTGGCCTACCTCGATGTGAAGGGCGTGCGGTTGTTCCGCATGCAGGAAGTCATGGCCATGGGCCGCTTCGCCGCCGACCGGGCCCGGGAGCTGGGCAGTCACACCCTGGGCGCCCTCAGCCCCCGCGAGCGCCGCTGGGTGCACCTGGTGGTGAGCCGCGAGGAGGGTCTGGGCACGGAAAGCGAGGGCACCGGAACCTTCAAGCCCGTGAAGGTCTTCCGGAAGTAGACTGGCCCGGTGCATCCGGCCCCCGATCCCATCTGCGCCCCCGCCACGGCCCTGCTGCCCTCGGCGGTGGCCCTGGTGCGGGTGTCGGGGGCGGGCCTGCGGGCCCTCCTGGCCCCCCTTCTGGCCCTGCCCGAGCCCCGGCGCGCCTCGCTCCGCACCCTCCGCTGGGATGGTTTCCAGGAAAAGGCCCTGGTCCTCTTCTTCCCCGGCCCTGCCAGCTACACGGGCGAGGATCTGGTGGAGCTCCAGGTTCACGGGAACCCCCGGCTGGTCCGGAGCCTGGTGACCCACCTGGGCACCCTGGGCGTCCGGCTGGCGGAGCCCGGGGAGTTCACCCGCCGGGCCCTCCTGAACGGCAAGCAGGGGCTCCTGGAGGCCGAGGCGCTGCGGGACCTGGTGGCGGCGGAGACCGACACCCAGATCCGCCTGGCCCAGGCCCGGGCTGGCGCCCTCCCGGACTGGGTGACGGCCGCCCGCCAGGCCCTGACCCCCTGGATGGCCCGGGCCGAGGCGGCGGTGGACTACGGGGAGGACGAAGGAATCTCCATGAATATGGGGCACTTGTTTGAAACGCTGGCCCCGATCCGTGCCCGGTTCCACGTGGAACAGGCCCGTGCCCGGGCCGCCCGACACCTGCAGCACGGCCTCCGGCTGGCCCTGGTGGGCCGGCCCAATGCCGGGAAGAGCACCCTGTTCAATGCCCTGGCGGGTGAGGACCGGGCCATCGTCACGGACATTCCGGGCACCACCCGGGATGTGCTGGAGGTCCGCTGCGAGTGGCGGGGTCTGCCCCTCCGCCTGTTCGACACCGCGGGTCTGCGCGAGACGGCGGATCCGGTCGAGCGCCTGGGCGTGGCCCGGGTCCGGCCGGTGCTGGAGGGGGCCGACCTGGTGCTCCACCTCTGGCCGACCCAGGATCCCGAGCCCGATCCCGTGCTCCAGGAGGCCCTGGCCCCCTTTGCGGGCAAGGTCCTGGAGGTCCGGACCTTCGCCGATCAGGCCCAGGCCGCCGGGACGACCCCCGGTGTGGCCATCGCCGCGCACCAGGGGGATCTGGATGCCCTGGAGACGGCCCTGAAGGATCGGGTGCTGGGCGGCCTGGCACCGGACGCCTGCCTGGGGGCCCTGGCCACGGACCGCCAGGTGGAGCTGCTGGAGGACCTGGCCCGGCAGCTGGACCTCCTGCTGGCCCTGCCGCCGGCCTGCCCGCCGGAGCTGCCGGCCTCCCTGCTCCAGGGGGCCTGGGGCCTGCTGGCCCGGCTCACGGGGGAGGATCGCGCCGAGAGCGCCCTGGACCAGCTCTTCAGTGGATTCTGTCTCGGGAAATAGGCTCCGGAGGCTGGACGAGGCGGGCGGGACGCCGCATGAAGCTGCGGAGGTGCCACTCCTGGGGGAAGGGATGCTCCTTCCAGAGGGCGATGGGTCCCGGGACGCCGAACAGGTAGCCCTGGAGCAGGGTGACCCCCATCCAGCGGGCGATGCGGAAGTCCTCCACGCTCTCCAGGTTCTTCGCCAGGACCCGTCCGCCCATCTTGCGGGTCATGTCCACGAGGGCCTCCAGGATGGCCTGCCGCCGGGGGTCGCGGAGCAGCCCCCGGGTCAGGAGGGGGCTCAGCTTCAGGATGTCGGGCCGGATTTCCAGGATCTGATCCAGGTTGGTCTCGCGCACCCCCACATCATCCAGCGCCACGCCCACCCCATGGGCCCGGAGGTCCTCCAGCACATCGAGATGCTCGGTGCCCTGCCCCGATCCGCTCTGGACATTCAGCTCCAGGATGAGCCGGGTGAGGGGGATGCCGGCCTCGGCGGCGCATTCGGAAAGGAAGACCGGAAACTCGGGAAGCAGGGCCAGGGTGGAGGTGTGGACATTGAGGGACAGGAGGGTGCTGTCCGGTAGCTCCCCGCCGGCCCTCAGCACCCGGGTGAGGCAGGCCACATCCAGGAGGGTGCGGTCCATGGCCCCGTCGCCGGGCGCGCCCATCAGGTCGGGGGTGCCGAGGAAGGAGTCATCCGCCCCGTGGGCGAAGCCCTCGAAAGCCGTCAGGCGCAGCACATCGCCCCGGAGCTCGAGGATCGGTTGGAAGAAGGCCTGGAGGTTTTGAGCGATTGCCAGCTGTTGCGCGGATTGGAACAGGGTCATGCCTGGCTCCGGTGACCATACCTTGCCCTCCGGGGCGGGAAACCCCGGAGTCGATAGACGGAACTCCCAGGCCGGAAGGGTCCGGTCCAGCAGCCACACCATCAGGCTCGTGTGTAACGGCAAACATAGAGACACGGTCGCCTTTAACAAGCCAAAAACAGGAAAGATGGCTTGAAAAACAAGGACTTTTTGTTGGTGTTTTTTCGATCTATGAAACACCTTCTGGAATCGCTGGGTTTGCCCGGGGGTCCGGTCGGGCCGCAGCCCGCCTACACTGGGGCGGGAGCGCCCATGAATCCGGGGTTTGAAGCCATCATCGGTCTGGAGGTCCATGTCCAGCTGCGGACCCGATCCAAGATGTTCTGCGCCTGTCGGAACAGCTATGGCGCGGCGCCGAACACCCAGACCTGTCCCGTGTGTCTGGGCCTGCCCGGGGCCCTGCCCGCCCTGAACGGGGAGGCCGTCCGCATGGCCCTTGCCCTGGGCCTCTCCGTGGGCGCCCGCATCCGGTCGGACAGCTCCTTCTACCGCAAGCAGTACTTCTACCCGGACCTGCCCAAGGGCTACCAGATCACCCAGGGGCCCGTGGCCCTGGTGGAAGGCGGCGAGCTGGAGATCCCGGGCGATCCCGCCGTGCGGGGCGTGGCCGGCCCGGTGCGCATCCGCCTGGAGCGGGCCCACCTCGAGGAGGATGCGGGCAAGAGCAGCCACGACCAGCGTCCCGGCGTCAGCCTGGTGGACCTCAACCGGGCCGGGGTGCCCCTGCTGGAGGTGGTGGGCGCGCCGGACCTGAGGAGCCCCCAGGAGGCCTCGGAATTCATGAAGGCCCTGCACCGGCGGGTGGTCTTCCTGGGCATCTGCGACGGCAGCCTGGAGGAGGGCAGCTTCCGCTGCGACGCCAATGTGAGCCTGCGGCGGGCGGGCGAGGCCTTTGGCACCCGGGTGGAGGTGAAGAACCTCAATTCGTTCCGCTTCGTGAAGCAGGCCCTGGCCTTCGAGATCGGGCGGCAGGCCGGGCTGCTGGAGCGGGGCCTGCCCGTGCGCCAGGAGACCCGCGGCTGGGACGCCCAGGTCGGGGAGACCCGGGCCCAGCGCAGCAAGGAAGCCGCCATGGACTACCGCTACTTCCCGGAGCCGGACCTGCCGATTCTGGGGATCCGGCCTGAAGAGGTGGAG
The DNA here is from genome assembly GCF_030295385.1 of Geothrix oryzae. Lineage (GTDB taxonomy): Bacteria > Acidobacteriota > Holophagae > Holophagales > Holophagaceae > Geothrix > Geothrix oryzae. The sequence goes on along the minus strand of NZ_AP027079.1, from coordinate 3,259,968 downwards.
GCCGCGCGGGCGGCCCTGCCCGAGCTGCCGGAGGCCAAGGCCGGTCGCTGGCAGGCCGCCTTCGGCCTGGGCCTGGACGAGGCTCATGCCCTGCTGCAGAGCCCGGCCTTCACGGCCTACTTCGAGGCCCTCACCGCCGCCTGCGGGAGCGGCAAGGCCGCCGCCAACTGGATGCTGGGCGAGGTGAGCCGCACGCTGAACGAGCGGCACCTGGACATCGAGGCCTTCCCTGTGCCCCCCGAGGGCCTGGCGGGCCTGATCCGGCTGGTGGAATCGCGCCAGATCGCCCACGGCGCCGCGCGGGATCAGGTCTTCCCGGCGCTGCTGGCGGGCGAGGGCCCGGCGGAGGCCATCGTGGCCGCCAAGGGGCTGGCCCAGACGACCGATCGCGGGGGCGTCGAAGCCCTGGTGGCCGGGGTGCTGGCGGCCCATCCCGGTCCCGTGGCCCAGCTCCGGGCCGGGAAGGAGGGCCTCCGGGGCTTCCTCGTGGGGCAGGTGCTCAAGGCCGGCGGCGGCAAGGTGGATCCGAAGCTGGTGAACGAGATCCTGGCGGAGGCCCTGGCCAAGGCCTGATCCACGCCCCATGCTGGCCTTATGAGCCCGAAGCAGGAGCGGAGGGCCACTTTTGGCCCTGCCGAAGCCCGAAGGGTGCGGCACAGGAGGTGCCGCATGACGAACGAGATCCCGTCCGCCCTCGCCGCCTACCATCCCGGCGTGGGCCATGTCTGCCACGGGTGCGGCCGCGTGGTCGTGGACGCCATCGAGACGCCCGGCGAGCCCTTCCGCTGCCTGGACTGCGGGAGCCTGATCCCCACGCCGGAAGACGAGCTGACCCGCGCGGCCATGGAGGACCGGGGGATCGTGGAGGCCGCCGACGACCGGCCCACGGTGTGGCGGCTCGTGGTCGTGATCGCCTTCGCCGTGGTGGCCCTGGCCATCGTGTTCTGGAAGCGGTAGGGCTGACGGGCCTATCCTGGGACTTGGAGCCACGCCGATGCCCAAGCCCTGGGGACCCACCACCACCGCCATCCACGCCGGGAAGCACTTCAACCCCACCCGGGCCGTGACCACGCCCATCTTCCAGACCTCGGTCTTCGAGCTGCTGGAGAATCGCGAGGGCGCGGAGTTTGCGGCCGCCATCGAGCCGCCCGCCTTCTACACCCGCTGGGGCAACCCCAACAGCAGCGAGGTCGAGGCCGTGCTGGCGGAGCTGGAGGGCGCCGAACGGGCCCTGGTGACGGCCTCCGGCATGGCGGCCTTCGCGCTGGTCTTCGAGGCCTTCCTCAAGGCGGGCGATCACCTGGTGGCCCCCGCCGCCATCTACCTGGGCACCGAGCAGCTGATCCGCCGCTGGGAGGCCCAGCGGGGCCTGACGGTCACCTGGATCCAGAACACGCTGGATCTGGACGAGTGGGCGGCGGCCCTCCGCCCCGAGACCCGCATGATCTGGGTGGAGACGCCCTCGAATCCCACCCTGGCCCTCACGGACCTGGCGGCCGTGGCGGCCCTCGGGAAGAAGCACGGCATCCGCACCGTGGCCGACAACACCTTCCCCAGTCCCATCCACACGAAGCCCCTGCGTTTCGGCTTCGATCTCAGTGTGGCCTCGGCCACCAAGTACCTGGCGGGCCACTCGGATGTGGTGGCGGGCGTGATCGCGGGTTCCGACGCGGATGTGGTGACCTGCTGGCACCTCACCAAGGTCATGGGGCCCACCCTGGATCCCATGGCCGCCTGGCTGCTGCACCGGGGCCTCAAGACGCTGGCCCTGCGGGTCCGTCGGGCCTCGGACAACGCCCAGGCCCTGGCCCAGTGGCTGCTCTGGCAGCCCCATGTGGCGCGGGTGGACTACCCGGGCCTGCCCACCCATCCCGGCCACGAGATCGCCGCCCGCCAGATGGAGACGGGCTTCGGCGCCATGATCGGCTTCGAGCTGCGGGCTGGGCTGCGCGCGGGCCAGTGCTTCTGCGAGGCCCTGGAGGTGATCACCCGCGGCGTGAGCCTGGGCGGCGTGGAAAGCCTCATCCAGCACCCGGCGAGCATGAGCCACCTGAAGACCGCGCCCGAGGTGAAGGCCCGCCTGGGCATCTCGGACGGCCTGCTGCGCTTCTCCGTGGGCATCGAGGATCAGCCCGACCTCATCGCCGACCTGGAGAAGGGCTTCCAGGCCGCCGCGGAGGCCCGGTGAGGCTGCAGATCAACGGGGAGGCCCGGGAAACCCCGTCCCTGGGCACGGTGGCCGACCTGGCCGCCTGGCTGGCCCTGCCCGCCTTCGGGAGCGCCATCGAACTCAACGGCGAGGTCATCCGCCGCGCCGACCACCCGGCCACCCCCCTGAAGGAGGGGGATCGCCTGGAGGTCGTGCGGCTGGTGGGCGGCGGCTGAGGGCAGGTTCAGGCGCCGGTCAATTCACGCTGATCGTGTAGCCGTAGGTTCCCGTGGCCGTGGTGGCCCCGGCACGCACCCGGGCCACATAGACGCCGGCGGGCAGGTTGGAGGGGCTCAGGGTGCGGGTGCTGCCGGGGTTGCTGAAGCTGCCCATGACCCAGCCGCCGGGGCCGATGAGCTCCAGGTAGAAGTCCTGGCCGCCGGTGGGCGTCATGGTGATGGTGCGCGCGCCGCCCCCGTGGGTGAAGCGCCAGGCCTGGCTCTGGTTCCGGTCGTAGTAGAGGTCGGCGCTGGGGGCGTAGGTCTGGAGCGTGCCTGCGGCGCTGAGCGGCAGGGCGCTGGTCTGCCAGAGGGCCGTGCCGGCGAAGTAGGTCGCGTTGGGGTTGGGCACGGCCTCGAGGGCCAGCTCGGTCAGGATCGCGTTCCAGGTGGTGGTGCTGACGCGGCTGGCCACGCCCTGCAGGTAGGTGGGGTAGCAGCCCAGGGTGGCCTGCTCGTACTCGCCCGTGCCATCGGCGTAGGGCGTGGCGGACCGCACCGCGGCCCAGAGGGTCTGGAGGCCGGGCTGGGTGCCGCCCAGGGCGTTCTTCCACAGGCCCCAGAGGCTCACGGCGATGGAGCCGCGGGTGAACTCGCCCTTGGTCGCGAGGGGCACGGCGGCGTGGCTGCCGAGGTCGAAGGTGTAGACCTGGGCCACGCCGCCCGCGTCCACATAGCTGTCCAGGAGGCGGCCGTCGTTCCGCACGGCCCCGGCCAGGAAATCGGAGAAGCCGGCCACGAAGGCGGCGGTGGATTCGCTCTGCTCCGTGCGGTCCACCCACACATTGTCGTTGTCGCGGCGCAGGAGGGAGAGGCTGCTGCTGCCGTCAGCCTTGTAGCTGTGGTCCGCGAAGAGCAGGCGGGCGAAGCTCTCCTGGAGCACGCCGTCATCCCACTCGTCGGTCTCCGTGTTGGCGGCGCCGCTGCCCAGGCCGTAGACGCCGTGGCTGAAGACGGCTCGGTTGCTGTCGGTCACCAGGTAGGTGTTCCCGGGAGCCGGGGCCAGGGCGGGATAGGTGCGGGCCTGGTCGGCCGGGTTGGTGCTGGTGGTCCAGAAGGTGTGCAGGTTGGGCAGGCGCAGCGAGGCCGAGCCGTCCATGTCGCGCACGGCGGCCCCGAAGGCCACGGCCTGGTCCGCGATGTTGAAGGCCCCGGCGATGCGGTTCCCGGCCAGGGCGGTGACGGCCAGGGTGCCGTCCTGGTTGGCGAGGAAGGCGCTGCTGGTGACGCTCCACACGGGAATGGCGCTGAAGGTGGCCAGATCCGTGGTGCCGGGCAGCGGGGCGTTCTTCACGCTGCCCCGCAGGAAGAAGCTGTTGGGGTCGGCACTGGGCACCTGGTACTGGGCGTAGACCCGCACGAAGACCTGGGCGCCCCGGGGCACGAAGGCCGTGCCGGTGCCATCGCTGCCGAGGTAGCCCGAGGCCAGCAGGGCGCTGGACCCGGCGTCCCGCACCTCGGCCCAGCAGTAGCGGGCCGGGCGCAGGATGGTGGCCCCGAAGCCCCCGGGCGTGAGGGGCCGTTTCTCGAACTGGGCCTGGAGGGTGATCTTGGCATCGGAGTAGGCGGGGACATCACTCCCGCCCCCGCCACCGCAGGCGGCCAGAAGCACCAGGGCGGTGAGGCCGGTGAGGAATCGCCAGGTTGGAAGGCGCATGGGGGCTCCGGGGTGGGATGGCTTCCAGGTTCAAGGGTCGTGCCAGGACCTTGCGGGGGCCAGCCAGGCGTTCAGGTTGGCCTTCAGACTAGCGCCAGACCTCCCAGTGCCCCCCGGGCCACCGGGCCCGGCCGCGGGGCGCCCAGGAGGCCGGAAGCCTAAGCTCCAACGGGGTTCCGCCCGCGGGCGCATCGCTCTGGAAGCGGTGGAATTCGTCGGCGAGGCCCTGCTCCAGGAAGCCGCGGACCAGGGTGCCCCCGCCCTCCACGAGCACCCGCCCCACGCCCCGGGCGGCGAGTTCGTGCAACAGGTGACGCAAACTGCATCCCCGTGAGCCCGGCGGCAGACGCAGGTCCTCCACGCCCCGCAGGGGTTCGGGATCGCCGGTGACGGCCCGGAGGGCGGGCTGGCCGGCCACGGGCTGCCAGACGCGGGCCCCGGCGGGCACCTGGCCCGCGTTGTCCAGGACCACCCGGTGGAAGATCCGGTGGGGCGCCGTGGGTGCTGGCCAGCGGTCCGTGAGCTGGGGATCGTCCACCTCGGCCGTGTGGCGGCCCACGACGATGGCCTCGGCGGCCCGCCGCAGGGCATGGCCCAGGCGCTGGATGTCCGGCGGCGTGATGGGGGTGGTCCGGCCCGCGGGCCCCAGGGCCCCGTCGGAACCCAGGGCCAGCTTGAGGCTCACCCAGGGCAGGCCCGTGCGGATGAGCTTGAAGAAGGGGGCGTGGAAGCGGGCGCAGGCCTCCCCGAGGACGCCCTCCTCGACCGCGAGCCCCTGGGCCCGGAGGATGGCCAGGCCGCCCCCGTCCACCCGCGGGTTGGGATCGCGCACCCCCACCACCACGCGCACCACGCCCGCCTGGATGAGGGCCAGGGTGCAGGGCGGCGTGCGCCCCTGGTGGCAGCAGGGCTCGAGGGTGACATAGGCCGTGGCGCCGCCCACATCCTCGTCGCGGGCCTCAGCGTCGCGCAGGGCCATGATCTCGCCGTGGGGATCGCCGGCCCGGGTGTGGACCCCGGCGCCGATCACCCGGTCCCCCTTCACGAGCACGCAGCCCACGGGGGGGTTGGGGCTGGCGAGGCCCACGCCCTTCAGGCCCTCACGCAGGGCCAGGGCCATGAAGCGGGCATCGCCCGCCAGGGCCTCGGGATCGGGCCAGGGGCCGCCCGTGGCCAGGGCCCAGGCCGCCTCGGGGGTGAGGACCGGGTCGTCAGGCATCGAGCAGACCGTCCACGAAGGCCTCGGCGTCGAAGGGGATGAGGTCGTCCACGCCCTCGCCCACGCCCACGAAGGCGATGGGCAGCTTCAGGCGGTCCAGGATGGGCACCACCACCCCCCCCTTGGCGCTGCCGTCCAGCTTGGTGAGCACCAGGTCGGTGACGCCGGCGGTGCGGGCGAAGACCTCGGCCTGCTGCAGCCCGTTCTGGCCCGTGGTGGCGTCCAGCACCAGCAGCACCCGGTGGGGCGCTTCGGGGATGACCTTCTGGAGGCTGCGCCGGATCTTGTCCAGCTCCTTCATGAGGTGGTCCTTGGTGTGGAGCCGCCCCGCGGTGTCGATGAGCACCCAGGGCGTGCCCTTGGCCTTGGCGCTGGTGGCCCCGTCGAAGGCGATGGCCGCCGGGTCGCCGCCCATCTGGTTGCGGATCACGGGCACCCCGGCCCGCTCGCCCCAGCGCTCCAGCTGGTCGATGGCGGCGGCCCGGAAGGTGTCCCCGGCCACCACCAGCACCCCCTCGCCCCGGGCCTTCAGGTGGGCCGCCAGCTTGCCCAGGGTGGTGGTCTTGCCCACGCCGTTGACGCCCACGAGCAGCACCACCTGGGGAGCGGCGGCGACGAAGGGCCGCGCGGGGTGCTGCCGCAGGAGCTTGAGCAGCTCGTCCTTGAGCACGGCCTTGGGGTCGATCTCGGTGCCGCCCTTCAGCTCCGTGCGGAGCCGGGCCATGAGCCTATCCACGGCCCCCACGCCCAGGTCCGCCTGGAGCAGCAGGTCCTCCAGCTCCTGGAGCTGGGCCTCGTCCAGGCGCCGCAGGCCCAGCAACCGGCCCATGGGCGCCAGCACCAGCTCCTGGGTGCGCTTCAGGCCCTGCTTGAATTTGTCGAACAGGCCACCCAGAAGACCCACGCCCACCTCGCGGCTCCAGTCTACCGAATCGCCGGTCCTTCCTGCCTCCGCAAGTGGTGTTCCACATGGAACATACCCGGCGCCCCGGGCGGAGGGCCACTTCGGGGGTCAGCGCGGGTCCAGGCGCTTCACCTCCGGGGGCCGCGTGTCGACGCTGCCTCCGGTCGCCCCGCTCAGGAGCAGGCCCGCCACCCAGATGGCCGTATCGATCCGGGGGCCCACGAGGTACCGCCGCTCGGCCCTGGGGGTGGAGAAGCGGGGCAGGTTCGGGACGCGGACGGGGCGCAGGGTCGGCGGCCGGCCCAGTTCACGCACCTCGCAGACCAGCTCGTAGGGCGGGTTCCAGGGCGAGGGGGCCGCGGGACTGAAGGCCAGGGGCGGCAGCTGCAGCATCAGGGAGAAGGCCTCGGTCAGCATGGACGCACCCCCGGGGAAAGGGTACGGCCCATCGCCCCCCGGGGCCAGGAATCCAACCTGGAATCTAACGCTTTTTTCGGATCGGCTTGAGGGCCTCGGGGCGTTTCCAGCCCACCAGGGCGTGCTCAAAGACCTCCTCCACATGCTTCACGGGGTGGAAGCGCAGCTGCTTGCGCAGCTCGGGGTCGATCTCCTCGAGGTCCTTCTGGTTGGCGTGGGGGATGAGGATGTCCTTGATGCCGAGCCGCAGGGCCGCCAGGGACTTCTCCTTAAGGCCGCCGATGGCCAGGGCCTCGCCGCGCAGGTCGATCTCGCCCGTCATGGCCAGGGTGTTCCGCACGGGCACATCCTTGAGCACGGAGAGCAGCACGGTGGCGATGGCGAGGCCGGCGCTGGGGCCATCCTTGGGGATGGCGCCCTCCGGGAAGTGGATGTGGATGTCCTGCTTCTGGAAGACCTCGGGATCGATCTGGAAGGCGTCGCCGCGGCTGCGGATGTAGCTGAGGGCCGCCTGGGCGCTCTCCTTCATGACATCGCCCAGCTGACCGGTGAGGATCAGCAGGCCCTTGCCTGGCATCTTCAGGGCTTCGACGAAGAGCACATCGCCCCCCACGGAAGTCCAGGCCAGGCCCGTCACCACGCCCACGCGCGGGGCCTTCAGCCGCTCGTCCTGGAGGAGCTTCACGGGCCCGAGCAGCTCGTGGATGCTCTTCTCGTCGAGGGTGAGCTTCTTCCTCAGCGTCTTCTCCGCCACGCGGCGGGCGACCTTGCGGCACACGGCGCCGAGCTCGCGCTCCAGCTGGCGCAGGCCCGCCTCCCGCGTGTAGCCCGTGATGATGGCCTTCAGGGCCTTGCGGGGGATCGCCACCTGCTTGCGGGTGACGCCGTGCTTCTCCATCTGCTTGGGGATGAGGTGCTGCTCGGCGATGCCGACCTTCTCCTCCAGGGTGTAGCTGCTGAGGTAGATGATCTCCATGCGGTCGCGGAAGGCGGGGTGGATGGGCTCGAGCTCGTTGGCGTTGGCGAGGAACAGCACCTGGCTGAGGTCCAGGGGCACATTCAGGTAGTGGTCGCGGAAGGTGTGGTTCTGCTCGGGATCCAGCACCTCCAGCAGGGCCGCGCTCGGGTCGCCGCGCATGTCGCGGCCGATCTTGTCGACCTCGTCGAGCATGATCACCGGGTTCATGCTCTTGATCTGGTGCAGGGCCTGCACAATGCGGCCGGGCATGGCGCCCACATAGGTGCGGCGGTGGCCGCGGATCTCGCTTTCGTCATGCACGCCGCCCAGGGAGATGCGCGCGTACTTGCGGCCCAGCGCCCGGGCGATGGACTTGCCGAGGCTGGTCTTGCCCACGCCCGGAGGGCCCACGAAGCAGAGGATGGTGCCGCGGAGGTCCGGCTTGAGCTTGCGCACGGCCAGGAACTCCAGGAGCCGGTCCTTGATCTTGGAGAGGCCGAAGTGGTCCTCATCCAGCACGGTCTTGGCCTGCTTGAGGTCCAGGTTGTCCTCGGTGACCTGGCCCCAGGGCAGCTCGGTCATCCACTCCAGGTAGGTCCGCGTCACCGCGGTTTCGCTGGAATCGGGGTGCATGCGCTCGAGCTTCTTCAGGTTGCGCTCGATCTCCACCAGGGGCTCGTCGGGCACCTTCATCTTGGCCAGCTTGTCGCGGAAGGCCGCGATCTCCTCGGAGAGCTCCGAGCCCTCGCCCAGCTCCTGCTGGATGGCTTTCAGCTGCTGGCGGAGGTAGTACTCCCGCTGGCTCTTGTCCATCTCGCCGCGGGCTTCCATGGTGATCTTCTGCTGCACTTCCAGCAGCTGGATCTCCCGCATGAGCAGCTCGTTCACGCGCTTGAGGCGCAGGCCCGGGTGGGCGATCTCCAGCACTTCCTGGGTCTGCTGCAGCTTCAGGTCCAGGTTCGAGGCCACCAGGTCCGCCAGGCGGCCCGGGTTGTCCAGGTTGCCCGCGATGACCAGCACCTCCTGGGGCAAGGTCTTGCCCAGGGCCACGGCCTTCTCCAGGGTCTGCTTCACGCTGCGCATCAGCGCGTCCTGCTCCAGGTCCGGGGACTTCAGCTCGGGCTCGGCCAGGGGCTCCACGCGCGCCTTGAAGAGGTTCTCGGTCTCGGTGAAGTACTCCACGCGCACGCGCTGGAGGCCCTGCACCAGGGCGCGGATGCGGCCGTCCGGCAGCTTCAGCACGCGCATGATGAGCGCCGCCGTGCCCACCTGGTAGAGGTCCTCGGGCCGGGGGTTGTCCATCTCCACCTGCTTCTGGGAGAGCAGGAGGATCATGCGGTTCTCCACCAGGGCCGTATCCACGGCCCGGATGGACTTCTCGCGGCTGACGCTCAGCGGCAGGATCACATAGGGGTAGACCACCACATCCCGCAAGGGCAGCACCGGCAATTCTTCCGGCAGCTTGGGGGATTCGTCGGGCGGGGGGGGCAGGAGTACATCGTCGGCCACGGAAAACCTCGGCCTTATAGAATACCGCTACTTTTTCCGCGTCCTCAGCACCGGGGCCTCGGCCTCGCCCGGGAACAGCGCCTGGGGCACGGGCTTGGCCGATTTGGAGGGCTCCGGCGCGGGCGGGGCCGAAGGCGGCGCCGGAATCGATGTGGAGACCGGGGCCGCGCGCCCCGTGGCGGCCTCCTTGTGCATGAGGCCCTCCAAGGCCTTCACGAAGTCCGGCAGGTCCTTGAAGTCGCGGTAGACGCTGGCGAAGCGCACATAGGCCACCTGGTCGAGGCCCTTCAGCTCGTCCATGATCAGCTCGCCCAGCTCGCGGCTGCGGATCTCGCGGTCCGGGCGCTCCATGAGCCGGGCCTGCAGGTCGCCCACCAGCTGCTCGATGCGGGCCAGGGACACGGGCCGCTTCTGGCAGGCCAGCAGCAGGCCCTTCATGACCTTCTGGCGGTCGAAGGGTTCGCGCCGCCCATCCTTCTTGAGGATCACCAGCGGCACCTCCTCCACCCGCTCGTAGCTGGTGAAACGGCGGGCGCAGGACAGGCACTCCCGGCGGCGGCGGATGGAGTCGCCCTCGCGGGACTCCCGGGAGTCCACCACCTTGTCCTCCAGGTGACCGCAGAAGGGACAGCGCACGGGGGGCTTAGACCTCCACGACGCGCGGCTCCATCACCGCCTCGCAGGTGACGGAATTGGCCACGAAGCAGTACTTGTGGGCCTTCTCGAAGAGCTCCACCACCTTGGCCATGCTGGTGCCGCGGGGCACGCGGATGACCGGGCGGAGGTGCACCTGGGTGATGCGCGTGACCTTGTCCACGGTGTCCAGCACCGATTCGGCGTGGTCCTCGTAGCCCACCACCTCGACCTTCGCCTTGGCGCAGAGGGCCAGGAAGGTGAGCATGTGGCAGGTGGCGAGGGCCGAGCCCAGCAGATCCTCGGGGTTCCAGCGGGTGACCTCGCCCGCGTATTCCGCCGCGCTGCTGACGGCGAGGGGGTGCTTGCCGGGGGCGGTGACGGTGGCGTTGCGGGTGTAGGAAGCGTCGTGGGTGCTGCCGGTCCAGGCGAGGGTGAGGGGATAGCGGTGGGCCATGGGGTGCTCCTCGGGAAGCCTGCGCCCAGAATGCCACAGCCCGCCACATGCTAGCCTGGGACGGCCTTCCGGAGTCCCCATGCGGCTGCTGATCCCCACGACCCTGGCCCTGCTGTCCCTGCCCGTCCAGGCCCAGTTCTGGAGCGAGCTGGCCAACCCCAAGGTCGAGGTGACGGTGGTCCATCCGCCGGGCCTGGGGCTCAAGGTGGAGCGCCTGGCCTTCGCGCCCTCCCGCGACCTCAACTCCCGCGAGCTGGCCGACGCCCTCACCGCCGACCTGGTGCAGAGCCGCCAGGTGGAGGTGGTGGACCGCGCCCACCTCGACGCGGTGCTGAAGGAGCAGGAGCTGGGCGCCAGCGGCTTCGTGGAGCCCGCCACCATCGCCAAGCTGGGCAAGCTGCTGGGCCCCAGCGTGCTGGTGATCGTGAATGTGAACCGCTCTGACCTCAGCCGCAACCAGTCCGCCAAGGAGGAGCGCAGCACCGACTACAAGACCAAGCAGGAGATCGTGCGCATCAAGCGGACCAGCATCACCAGCCTGGATTTCAGCGCCACGGTGCAGGTGCTGGATCTCAGCACCGGCCGCGTCTTCGGCGCCCAGCGCCTGGAGGACGCCCCGAGCCTGAGCAACACCTCGTACGAGGGCTTTCCCGCCTATCCTCGCGATTCCGAGGTGCGGCGCCTGGCCTTCGAGACCGCCAAGGTGAAGGTGCTGCGCATGCTGCTGGCCTGGAGCGAGGTGCGGAAGCTCACCTTCTTCGACGACGAGGTCTTCGGCATGGCCAGGGCCCACGACCGCCTCAAGGCCCGCGACCTGCGCGGCGCCCTGGAGCTGGCCCTGGACGGCCTGGAGCAGTCGAAGCGGGACAAGGGCCAGAAGCCCAAGTACTACCCCCGGGCCCAATACAATGTCGGCATCATCCGCTTCAGCCAGGGCCAGTACGAGGAGGCCCTGCCCTACCTCCGCGCCGCCCTGGACATGCAGCCCGACGCCAGCATCTTCCAGACGGCCCTGCGGGAGTGCCAGGACGCCATCGGCCTGCAGGAGGCCCTGCGCCGCGCGGAAACCACCCCGGCCCGGGCCGAGGCCAAGTTTGAATCAAGGCCTGAGCCGAAATCCGAGCCCAAGTCCGAACCCAAGTCCGAATCAAGGCCCGAGGGTCGACCCGCCGCCCAGGCCAGCCCCGAGGCGCGCCTGCAGAAGCTCCAGGAGCTCTACAAGAAGGGCCTGCTGGACAAGAAGGACTACGAGGCCAAGAAGGCGGAAATCCTCAAGGAGCTGTAGGCCCCAACGCGGGATAATCGGGGTTCTGCCTTTCGGAGCCCCATGCCCACGCCCGCCCGCCTCCATGTCGCCCACGCCCTGCACGAGGTCTTCGGGGAGAAGGGCCGGGTGCCGGACATCTGGGACCGCGACCTGGGTGAGGATGCGCACCTGGCCCAGGCCCTGCTCGGCCTCTGCCTGCGGCGCTGGGGCCGGCTCCAGGCCTGGGTGACGCCCCAGCTCAAGGATCCCAGCCGCGGCGTGCCCCTGGGCACCCGGGTGACCCTGGCCATGGGGCTGGCCCAGCTGGCCTGGCTGCCCGGCGTCAGCAACCACGCCGCCGTGAACGAATCCGTGGATCTGGCGGCGGACCGCGACCTGGGCTTCGTGCCTCACAAGGGGCTGGTGAACGCCCTGCTGCGCCGGGCCGCCAAGGACCGCGCGGCCCTGGCCGCCGCGCTGGATGCCCTGCCCGCCACCCTGGACCGTCCCGCCGCCGCCGAGCGGGCCCTGCGGGCGGCCCTGGCCCCTCATCAGGCTGAAGCCGAGCTGGAAACCCTCTGGACCCGCCTGCAGCGGCCCCCCCGCCCCGCCTTCCGCCTGCTGGTGGGCGAGGCCCCCGAAGGCCTCACGCCGGATGCCGACCTGCCGGGCTGCCTCCGCCTGGCGGACGAGGCCCCCTTCCCCCGCCCCTGGCTGGAAGCGGCCCAAGGGATGGTGCAGGACCGCAGCTCCCAGGCCCTGCTGGCCTATGCCTGGGACCGGCCCGTCACCCGCATCCTCGATGCCTGCGCCGCCCCCGGCGGCAAGACCACCACCCTGGCCCTGCGCCACCCCGGCGCCGCGCTCACGGCCCTGGAGGTGCATCCCCGCCGCGTGGCCCGGCTGCGGCAGACCCTCCAGCAGCGGGGCCTCGAGGCCCAGGTGATCCAGGCCGACGCCGCCGAGTGGCTCGAAACCACCGACGCCACCTTCGACCTCATCCTGCTGGATGCGCCCTGCAGCGGCAGCGGCACCCTGCAGAAGCACCCCGAGTGGCCCTGGCTGGCCCACGACGACCTGCCCCGGCTGACGGGCCTCCAGCGCCGCCTGCTGGCCGCCGCGGCCGACCGCCTGGCCCCGGGCGGGCTGCTGATCTTCGCCGTGTGCTCCTGGCTGCCCGAGGAGGGCGAGGCCCATCGCGAGTGGCTGGCCGAGGCCCGGCCGGAGCTGCGCCCCGCCGCCGTCTGGCCCGCGGCTTTGGGGGCTGATTCCGATGGCGCCACCACCGCCTTCTTCCGGCCCCACCCCCTGCGCTGGGAGGGCGAGGGCTTCCAGGCCTTCGCGGTCCGCCGCCACTAGACCTGGTACAGCTGGAGCAGGTTCCCGCAGGTGTCCTCGAACACGGCCACGGTGGCCGGCCCGGCCTCGGTGGGGGGCATGCGGAAGGTCACGCCCTGCCCCAGCAGCCGCTGGTAGTCCGCCTGGATGTCCTCCGTGGCGAAGGCCGCCAGGGGGATCCCCGCCTCGAACATGGCCGCCTGGAAGGTGGGGGCGGCCGGATGGCCCAGAGGCTCCAGCAGCAGCTCCAGGTCGTCGGGGCCCTCCGGGGAGACCACCGTCAGCCAGCGGACCTCGCCCATGGGGATGTCGGCCTTCTTCACGAAGCCGAGGGTCTCGGTGTAGAACCGCAGCGCCGCGGCCTGATTCTGCACGAACACGCTGGTGAGCTTGAGCTTCATGGGGGCTCCGGGAAAGACCGGAGTCAGGTTAGCGCGGCCCCGGCGCCAGCGGCGGCAACGGCAATGGCAACGGCGGATCCGGCGGCAGCGGCGGGAGGGCCCGGCGTTGGGGGCCGCCCGGGGGATCCTTCGGAGGGGCGAAGCCCGCGTCGTACAGGGCCTCCCCATTGGGCAGGTCCTTCAGGCGCTCGGGGTCGGCGAGCACCAGCTCGCGGCGCACCTGGGCCTGGAAGGTGAAGGCTGCGTTCCGGGTCTCCCGCAGGAAGCGCAGGCGGTTCTCGTCGTCGGTCTCCTGGACCTTCCCCTTGGCGGCGGTTTCCAGGGCCAGGTAGAGGGCGCTGGCGATCCAGGGCTCCAGGGCGTCGCCGCAGCGGCTCCAGGGCAGGATCGGCACCTGGACCTCGACCTCGTACTCCTCGTCCGTGGCCTGCACGCGCAGGCGGCCGTAGTGGGCGTCCAGCCCCGGCGTGAGCCGGTAGCGGGCCTTGCGGTCGGCCGCGGCCAGCCGCTGGATGGCCGCCTGCAGGCTGGGGGAGTGGGCCACGGTCCACCGGTAGGCCCCCAGGATCTGGGGATCCGATCCAGGCGCCAGGGGCAGCCCGCCGGCCTCGGCGGGGGGCGGCGGGGGAGGCACCGCGAAGGGCACGCCCCCGAACGCGCCGGCGGAGGCCTCGGCGGGCAACTCGCGGCGCCGGGGGCTGCCCGAGGGATCCCGCGCGGGGGCGAAGCCCGAGTCGTAGAGCTTCCTCCCGTCTGGCAGGTCCTTCAGGCGCACCGGGTCGGCCAGGGCCAGCTCGCGGCGCACCTGGGCCTGGAAGGCGAAGGCGCCCTGCATGGTCTCCTTCAGGAACAGCAGGCGGTGCTCATCCCGGGTGGCCCGGAACTTCCCCTTGGCGGCGGTCTCCAGGGCCAGGTAGAGGGCGCTGGCGATCCAGGGCTCCAGGGCATCGCCGCAGCGGTTCCAGGCCAGGATGGGGACCTGCACATCCACCTCGTACTCGCTCTCCGTGGGGAGCACCAGCAGGCGACCGTAGTTCGGCTCCAGCCCCGGCACCAGCCGGTAGCGGGCCTTCCGCTCCGCCGCCGCCAGCTGCCGCACCAGCTGCCGCAGGCTGGGCGAGTGGGCCAGGGTCCACCGGTAGGCCCCCAGCACCCGCGGATCCGAGCCCGGCAGCAGGGGGAGTTCTGCAGAGGCCTGGCTGGCCGGGGCCGGGACGGAGGCCTGGACCGGCACTTGGGCTGGAGGGGGCGGAAGGGGGAGGAACATGGGCGAAGACCTCCAGGTCGGGGGTCTGGAATCAGGCTCTGTCTACTAAATTAAGCAAACCAGACCTGCCCCCATCGAGGCACTGAACATAGATGAGGACATTAGAGATTGAGAGTGGATGAAGGCAATGCAGGCGGGGTCCGAGTTGAGCGCAGGGTTAGGCATGAGATTGCGTCACTTTTTAGAACGCATTGGAGGTTTGGTGGTTTTAGTTGGAATTGAGCGTTTGGTGGCTAATTTGGATATTTTTGTCGGAGTGGTTCTAGCTTTGGTAGGTGTATCGACTGGTGGCTCAGGATGTAAGTACTTTTCTGGATCAATTGGAACAATATCTAGGCCGAAATTGTCTGGTTTTAGAATGGCTTCTTTAAATTTTATCGATGCTCCATTTTTTAAAATATTATAAAGAGTGATTCTTTGCGGAATCGGCATTTTGAATCCAAATATTATAGATGTTATTTGTGAATTTATATCTGCTGCAATATTTCCTTTTTCAACAATTAATCGCCATTCTCTTTCATAGGACCAATCATTCGATTTGGTATAAATTAAGCTACGCCTAATTTCTTTCTTTAGACTGTCGTCTCCCAATACTAATTCATCTACTGCGATTTCTGGCTTCTTAATTGAATAGCGTATTGGAAGAGTTTTTTCATTAATTGCAAGATCATTACCTTCAGATCGCAAAAATTCAACACATAAGCCATGATGTTGCTCTGCATAATGTGACCACATTAATATGTTGTCGTTGACTTCACTGAGGCTTAGAATCCCAATTTCCTGCAATTCTTTGGCATAACCCGCACTTCTTTTTTCGGCTAGATAATTGATAAGTTCATCTGGTTGTATCTTAGAATGTTTGAGCTCCCTTAAAAGCTTAGAAAGTACACGTACAGCTTTTTCATTCTTTCTTTCTCGTGCCAGCCGAAGCAGATCTTCATTCGCAAGTATAAAGGCGGCTTTACTCATTACTGATAGCAGCCTCAATCCGCAGTCCAGAGGGTCATTAAAGTTTTCTGGTTTTGAACACCAAAATTTTTTATTCACAAGAGCTGTAACGGTATTTGTAGTGAACGGCATATATTTGTAGAGGTATTTTATTTCGGGGAAAATCATGTGCCTCTCCTGTTTTGTAGTTTAGTCTCATATATTATAGCCTAACTATGAATTAGATGACTAGCCCCGCTGTGCGGAGTTATCGCCTAAGAGGGCTTGAATGCAGTATAAATATTGAAGATGCCTTGGATGGATGGTATCGCCAAGAATGACGCACACCTAAATGCAGGCAAACGAATCCCATCACGCTTGACCGCTCGACAGGTTGGGGCTGAGCCGACATCTCGGGCTCCTGGGGGATTCGCCCCAGGATACTCGAAGGACTGGCGAGGGAAGGGCCGGGTTTTCGCGTGTTTTAGCGGGCGGACTTGAACGAGGGCTTGGTGGGGGCGTTGGCCACGGCTTGGCCCAGGTCGAAGGTGAACTGGGTCTGCTGCACCATGCCGCGCAGGTCCCAGGTGGGGTCGTATTCGTCGGTGACCTGGTGGTAGCGCTTGCCGTAGGCGGCGGCCTTGGCCTTCAGGGCGGCGGGGTCGGCGCCCAGGTAGTCGCGGCCGCCGCCCACGGAGAGGGCGGGCACGCCGGCCTGCACGAAGCTGAAGTGATCGGAGCGGAAGTAGCCGCCGCCCAGGTCGGGGCGCGGGGGGGCCACCGTCAGGCCCGAGGCCTTGGCCACGGCCACGCCCAGGTCGCCCAGGGTGCTGCGGTTGGCGAAGGGCAGGCCGATGTCCCGGGTGGGGGCCACGAAGTTGAGGCTGTCCAGATTCAGGTCGGCGGCGGTCTTCGCCAGGGGCCAGAGGGGATCGGCGGCGTAGGCCTTCGAGCCGAGCAGACCCTGCTCCTCGCCGCAGACGAAGAGGAACATCTGGCTGCGCCTGGCGGGCGCGTGCAGGGCCGTCTGGGCCATGGCCAGCAGGGCCGCGCAGCCCGAGGCGTTGTCCACGGCGCCGTTGTAGATGTCGTCGTGGCCGGGGTGGGTGTCGGCCGAGGTGCCGCGGCCCAGGTGATCCCAGTGGGCGGAATAGATCACCGTTTCGGCCTTCAGGGCCGGGTCGGTGCCGGGCACCACGCCCGCCACATTGAACTGCGTCACGGTGCGCACGGCGCTGTGGAGGGTGCCCTTCAGGCGCAGGTCGAGGGCCACGGGGCGGAAGTCGCGGCGCTGGGCCTGGGCCCGCAGGGCGTCCAGCTCCTGCCCGCCCTGCTTGGCGAGGGCGCGGGCCAGATCCTCGGTGACCCAGCCCTGGAGGGGCGTGCCCAGGGGGCCCTGGGCCAGCTGAAAGCGCTCGGCATCCCAGCCGTTGCGCACCACGGGCCAGCCGTAGCTGGCGGCGGGGGTGGTGTGGACCAGCAGCACGCCCAGGGCGCCGTGCCGGGCGGCCTCCTCGAACTTGTAGGTCCAGCGGCCCTGGTAGCTGAGGTCGGGGCCGTCGAAGAGGTGGGGCTCCTCGGCGGTGGGCGCGGGCTCGTTCACCAGCATGAGCAGCACCTTGCCCTTCACATCCAGGCCCTTGTAGTCGTCCCAGCGGTCGAGGGCCGAACTGATGCCGTAGCCCACGAAGACCACGGGGGCATCGAAGGCCTGCTCGGCGCGGTCGAGCCCGGCCCCGTAGACGATGTCGGTGCCGAAGGCCGGCGTGGCGCAGGCCCCGCCGCCCAGGAAGCTGAGGGTGCTGCGGCCCGTGAGGGTGCGCAGGCCCAGCAGGGACACGGGCTGCCGGTAGCTGTCGCCCTTGGCGGGGCGCAGCCCCAGGGCCTTCAGCTGGGTCTCCAGGTAGCGCACGGTGAGTTCGGCCCCGCGCTGGCCCGTGCCGCGGCCCTCCAGCAGGTCATCGGCCAGGAAGGCCAGGTGGGCGCGGAGGGGGGCTTCCTGGATCGCGGCCGGGTGCTTGGCCTGGGTCGTGGCCTGGGGAGGCTCCGCCGGGCTCTGGGCAAGCAGGGCGGCCGGAAGGAGAAGGCCGGCGGCCAGGAAGGGCGGCGGTACACGCATGGAGGCTCCCGGGGGAGCCTCCAGCATACCTCGCATGATGTGGTGTGGCCGGGTTAGATCCGGGCCTTAGATCTGGCTGGCGTTGGCGGGGAGGCTCACGCCGGCCACACCCGCCACCTTGGCATTGCCCAGGAGCTTGCCGCCGGTGCCGGGGCCCACGCCGAGCACCGCGCCCTGGCGGACGCCCGCCTCGGTGGTGGCCAGGGTGGGGACCTTGGAGGCGGCCATGCGCTGGATCAGGAAGGAGGCGGCGCTGGTGCCGTCGCCGGCCACCTTGTCGCCCGCCACCAGCACCACCGCATCGGGGCGGCGGCCGCCGAGGGTGCCGAGGGCCTTGCCCATGTCCTGGGGGCCCTTCACATCGATGACGATGATCTTCATGCCGGTCATGGCGCCGCTGATGGCATCCACAGCGCCCTTGCTGTGGGCGGAGTCGCAGACCACGGCGACGGTGGACATCTGGGGCCAGGTGGAGCGCATGGCCTTGCCCAGGGCATCGTAGTCACCGGCGGACAGGGAGGCGGTCATCAGGGCGGCGGCAGACAGAAGGGTCACAAGCTTCATGGAAGATTCTCCTCGGGGCCGTCCGAACGCACGCCGGACCGGGCACAAAGAGACTCATCGGCGGCGCGGGCGCATTCTTGAGCGGTCCAAATCATTCATTTTTAATATTTATAAATTATTTGATCGGGTGTGACCGGGCCCTCAGGGCCTTCCCAGCTCGAACTGCACCGCCCCCAGGAGGGCCACGGGGGCCGTGACGGCCCGGAGGATGCTGCGGCCCAGGCTCACGGGGGCCCAGCCGGCGGCGGCCAGGGCCGCGAACTCGGCCTCGGTGATGCCGCCCTCGGGACCGCTGGTGAAGGCCAGGGCCTCGCGGCGGAAGGCGGGGTTCGCCTCCCCCGTGGCCAGCTCGTAGGCCACCCATTTCTGGGGGGCCTCCCAGGCGGGCAGGCCCGCGAAGGGGATCGGGGCCCGCAGCTCGGGGCGGCGGCTGCGGTGGCTCTGCTCGCAGGCGGACTGGATCAGGCGGGCCCAGCGCTCCATGCGGGCGGCGGTCTTGGCGGCGTCGAACTCGCTGCGGGCATAGACCACGGGCTGGATCAGCGTGACGCCCAGCTCCACCAGGGGCGGCAGCCACTCGTCGAAGAGGCTCAGCTGGGCGGGGATGGGCAGGCAGGCCACCAAGGCCACCGGCGGTTCGCGATCCTCGCGCAGGGGGGCCACCAGACGCGCCACGGCCTGGCCGCGGTCCAGCTCCGCCAAGTCGGCGGTCCAGACCTGGTCGGCCAGCACCAGCTCCAGGGCCGCGCCGGGCTTCAGGCGCAGGGCCTTGAGGTGGCGCGCGGCCTCGGCCCCCAGGGGCACGGCCAGGTTCTCGGCAGCGGGCGCCGGGGGCGGGACATCGAGGAAGAGGCGGGGGAGGCTCACGGGGCCATGATCGGCCATGGCCCCGGCGGGGCGCAACGGCAGGCGCAAGGACAGGTGCAAGAGCGGGTGCAATGACAGGACAGGGCGCGGGCGAGCGGGGAGGGGCCCCCCCTTCCCCGGTTCGTTAAGCTGGAAGGTCTGGAGGTTTCTTGGTCGACGCACTGTTGCAAGCCGCTCCCTGGTGGGCCTGGGTGGGCTTCCATGCTTTCGTGTTCCTCATGCTTGCCCTGGATCTGGGCGTCTTCAACCGGCGGGTTCACGCGCCCTCCATGCGGGAGGCGGGGATCTGGAGCGCGGTGTGGATCACCCTGGCCCTCATCTTCAACCTGCTGATCTTCCAGGCGGAGGGCACGCAGAAGGGGCTGGAGTGGTTCACGGGCTATGTGCTGGAGAAGTCGCTCAGCGTGGACAACCTCTTCGTGTTCGTCCTCGTGTTCCAGAGCTTCCAGGTGGACCTGAGGCACCAGCACCGGGTGCTGTTCTGGGGCGTGTTCGGGGCCCTCATCATGCGCGCCGCCATGATCCTGGCGGGCACGGCGCTGCTGAACCGCTTCGAGTGGATGATGTATGTCTTCGGCGCCTTCCTGATCTACACGGGCGTGAAGATGCTGCTGCTGAAGGATTCGGAGTCGGATCCCACGCAGAACCCGATGGTGCGCGCCTTCCGGCGCTTCGTGCCCTTCGACGAGAAGGGCGGCCACGAGCACTTCTGGACGAAGAAGAACGGCCGCCACTTCGCCACGCCCATGCTGCTGGTGCTCATCACCATCGAGGTGACGGACCTGGTGTTCGCCGTGGATTCCATCCCCGCGGTGCTGGCCGTGAGCCGCGATCCCTTCGTGGTCTACACCTCGAACATCTTCGCCATCATGGGCCTGCGGAGCCTCTACTTCCTGCTGGCCAAGATGATGGACCGCTTCCATCGCCTGAAGACGGGCCTGGCGGTGGTGCTCTCCTTCGTGGGCGTGAAGATGTGCATCGCGGAGTGGGTCCACATCCCCGTGCAGTACAGCCTGCTGGTGATCGCCTCGGTGCTGGCGGGGAGCGTCGTGGCCAGCCTGGCCTGGCCCGCCGAGCAGGGCGGGACTGAATGATGGAAGTGTGGCGCCGCACCCTGGAGGCGGCCCCCGCCTCCGGCCCTTTCGTGGTCACCCTGGGCAATTTCGATGGCGTGCATGCGGGGCACCGGGAGCTGCTGCGCCTCGCGGCGGCCCGGGCGAAGGCCACGGGCCAGCGGGCGGCGGTGGTGACCTTCGATCCCCACCCCACGGTGATCGTCGCGCCCCAGCGCAAGCCGAAGCTGCTGATGACGCTGGAGCAGCGGCTGGCGGCCTTTGAAGCCGAAGGCATGGACCTGGCCTGGGTGATCCCCTTCAGCCGGGCCTTTTCCGAGCTGAGCCCCGGCGCCTTCCTGGACGCCCTGGGGCGGGCCCTCCTGCCGGTCGAGCTCTATGTGGGCCGGGCCTTCGCGTTCGGCCGCGACCGCAGCGGCACCGTGGCCACGCTGGAGGCCTGGGGCGCCACTCACAACTGCCAGGTGCACACGCTGGCGCTGCTCGCCCCGGACGGGGGGCGGCTGTCCAGCACCCGTATCCGCGAAGCCCTGGACCACGGCCAAGTCGAGGCCGCGGCCGACCTCCTGGGGCATCCCTATTCCCTCACGGGCGTGGTGGTGGAGGGCGACCGCCGGGGCCGCCACCTGGGCTTTCCCACGGCGAACCTGGCCTGGGAGCAGGAGCAGCTGCCGGCCTTCGGGGTCTATGTGACCGAGGCGCACCTGCCCCATCACGGGCCTCACGAGGGGGGCCCCCGCCTGGGTCTCACCAATGTGGGCGAGAAGCCCACCTTCGAGGGCCAGCGGCTCACGGTGGAGACCCACCTGCCCGGCTTCGAGGGCGACCTCTACGGCACCCGCCTGGAGGTGCGCTTCCTTCACCGCATCCGCGGCGAGGTGCGCTTCGCCTCCGTGGACGAGCTGCGGGACCAGATCACCAAGGATGTGGCCGCGGGCCGGGCCTGGTGGAAGGCCCACCGGGGCTGATCCAAGAGGGAGCGGAGGCGGGAGATCAGCTGGCGGCGTCCACCCGCCAGCGGGTGAGGGGGCGCTCGGTCAGGTCCCAGATCTGGAAGCCCAGGGGGAGGCGGCTCACGCCGAGGCGGCGCCGGATCTGGGCCTTGGCCGCATCCAGGCTGTCGGCCTCGATGGGGCCGTACTCCATGAAGTAGCCGCTGAACTTGTAGCCGAAACTGCGAGAGGGGGTCCGCATGGGGGCTCCGTTTGTCCCGTTCACCCAGTATTCGTCTTTTTTTCGTCTTCGTCAAGACCGGGATCGAAAAAAATCTGAAAAGGAGAACCTCGCACCACCCCCCCAGTGTCGAGAGGGTGGTTGGACATGGGCTGTCAAATGGCCGGGGTCAGCGGATCCAGAGCTCCACGCGCCCCTGGAAGGGCGGCGCCAGTGGTCGTGGCAGGGGCCGAGGCCGGAAGATCACGCGGCCTTCGTCGCAGTCGTCGCGGCGGTCCTCATAGCGGTAGCGGTTGCGGCGCTCCCAGCGGTCGTCGTCCCAGCGCCGATTTCCTTCCCAACTCCGGTACGGGCGGCAGGAGTCCTCGACCACCAACACGCGGCGGGGGCCGCGCCAGGGGCCGTGGGCGGACAGCGGGAAGGCCGCGAGGGTCACGAGGGCAAGCAGGACGAGGCGTCGCATGGGACCTCCTTCGGGGGTGGGCTTCGGGGGTGCGGCGGCATCAGCCCCGCACTCGAGGAGGTCACAACCCGTGCCAAGCCTAAAAGGTGTTTGATATCAGCTGTTGGATTGATTACACCGAGAACGGCACCGCGCGTCGTGCAACACGGGGCGGTCCCGGTGTGGCAAAGGGCGACGCGTCAGCGGATGCGGCGGTCCCCCACCACCGTCGCGGGAACGCCGGCCACGATGGTCCACTCGGGCACATCCCTCGTCACCACGGCACCCATGGCCACCACGGCGTGGTCACCCAGGGTGACGCCGTCCGTGATGCCGGCATTGGCGCCGATCCACACATCGCGGCCGATGTGGATGCCCCGCGACCGCACGGGCTGGTCCTTGATGTCGCGGTCCGGCTTCAGGCCGTGGTCGAACGCGTAGATCGCCGCGCCGCTGGCGATGCGGGTGCCGTCGCCGATGCGGATGCCCTTGCGCCCGCCGTCGAGCCGGGCCGCCGCGTTCACGCTGACATCGTCGCCCAGGGTGATCGGTCCGTGGAGGAAGGCCTGGGCGGCGATGGCGCAGCGGTCGCCGATCACCACAGCCCGGCCGGGCTCGCCGAAAATGGCGGCGTCCGGCGCGATGAAACATCCCCGGCCGAGCTGCACGGTCTCCTGGGCCAGCAACCGCGCCTGCACCTCTTCCTGCCAGGCCTCGGCCCAGGCCCGGTGGCGGGGCTTCAGGGCGAAGTAGAGCCAGGGCATCCAGGCCAGGCGGCGCTTGTGCTGGTCCCGGAGGGCCTCGAGGTCACGCATGGGGCCATGGTAGCGCTACAGTTGGGCCATGCCCCACCTCGGCCCCCTGCCCACCTGGTCCTTCGCCCTCGGCGTGGCGACTTCGCTGTTCTCGGTGCTCAACCCCATCAGCGCGGCGGCCATCTTCGCCAGCGCCACCACGGGCATGGAAAGCCCGGCCCTGCGCCGCAGCGCCAAGAAGGCCGCCCTCACGGCGGGGGCGGCCATGCTGGCCTTCGCGCTGGTGGGCCAGTTCATCTTCAGCATCTTCGGCTTCACGGCGCTCGCCATGCGATTCGTGGGCGGCGTGCTGGTGCTCTACCGCGCCATCTCCATGCTCTACGGCGAGGATCCCCGCGAGCGCAGCACCGAGGACGAGAAGGCCGAGGCCAGCCGCAAGCTGCCCGAGGACTTCGCCATTATCCCCTTCGGCATCCCCCTGGTGGCGGGGCCCGGCACCCTGTCCACGGTGATGGGCATGATTGCGGGCGTGACCTGGCTGGAGTACGGCGTGGTGCTGGTGGCGATCCTGCTGAACACCTGGATCGTCTACCTCTTCCTGCGCAAGGCCCCGGCCGTGTTCTCCCGACTGGGCGCCATCGGCACCAAGGTGGTGAACAAGCTCATGGGCCTGATCCTCGCCGCCGTGGCCATGCAGTTCCTCATCAACGGCGTGAAGGCCCTCTACCTCGAGATGCGCGAGGCGCCCCCGGCGGCCGTGGTGACGATCAAGTAGCTGGTCGCGGAAGGCGCAGAAGGCTCACGGAAAACCGCGGAATCAAGAACACGCGGTTTTCATTCCGCGCCTTCCGCGACCAGCCTATTTCAGCGCCGCCTCGAGGGCGGCCTTCAGTTCGGGGCCGTCGGGAGTCACCTTGCTGCCGAAGGCCTGGATCACCTGCCCGTCCTTGCCGACGAGGTACTTGTGGAAGTTCCACGCCGGCTCGCCGTGCTTGGCGGTGAGGAACTGGTACACGGGGGCCTGGCCGGGGCCTTTCACCTCGAGTTTCTCGAAGAGGGGGAAGGTGACGCCGTAGTTCTTCTGGCAGAACGACTCGATCTGGGCGGCGCTGCCGGGTTCCTGGCCGCCGAACTGGTTGCAGGGGAAGCCGAGGACGACCAGCCCCCGGTCTTTGTATTCGCGGTAGAGCTTCTGGAGCCCCGCGTACTGGGGGGTGTAGCCGCACTCGCTGGCCACATTCACGGCCAGCACCACCTTGCCCTTGTAGGCGGCGAGGGACTGGGGCTTGCCCTCGAGGGTGTTGAGGGTGAGTTCGTGCAGGGACATGGGCACCTTCCTTTCGGCGGCGGTCAGGGACAGGCTCGTGGCGAGGGCGAGCATGGCGGGGATGGCAGGTAGGAACGGACGGCGCATGGGGGCTCCGGGTGGGGATGGCGGACGGGGTCGGCGGTGCTGATTGGGTGCCGGCCGGGGGCGTTCCGTTCCGGGCCCGGCTGGGCGGAAGCTCCAGGCCCCCCGGCGGCCCCGGGGGCCCGCCCGCCGGAGGGGTCCACCGGGGGCCTACGAAGACGGCCGGGCCTCGGGCATGCTTGCACCATGCGCCTCGGCCCCCTCCAACAGCACTTCCGGGAGCGTCTGCGGCAGCGGACGCCCTGGGCCGTGGTGCTGGCCTTCGCCCTGCTGTTCACGGCCTTCCAGTTCGTGCTGGTGCCGGCTTCGGTCCAGCTCAAGCACCCCGGGGCCGTGGCCAACGCGCTGCTGATGCCCTTCCTGGTGTCCTTCTCCTATGGCTTCCTCAGCCCCCTGCCCTGGCGCTGGACCGGAGACGACCGCTCCCGCGCGCCCCTCGGGCGCGGCCTGGCCCAGGCCCTGCTCTTCAATGCGTTGGTGGTGCTGGTGCTGGTCGCCCTCAGCTGGTTCATGGTGCGCAACGCCAACCTGAAGGGCGAGGCCCTGGGGCTGGCGCAAGGGGCCAAGGGCAGCTTCCGGGGGATCCTCACGGTCAACCTCTTCGTGGGGGCGCCCATGATGACCATCATCGGGGGCATCATCTCGTTCTCGGTGATCACGGGCGAGGAAAAGGCGGCCATGGCGGCGAAGCTGGACGAGGCCCAGTGGGTGCTGCTGCGGGGCCAGCTGAGCCCCCATGTCCTGTTCAACTCCTTGAACGGGCTGGCCGAGCTGGTGCGGCAGGATCCCCTGGCGGCCGAGCAGGCCATTCTGGATCTGTCCGAGCTGTACCGGGCCCTCCTCCGCCATGGGGACCGGGCCACGGCGCCCCTGGGCGAGGAGCGCAGCCTCGTGCAGCGGTTCCTCGCGGTGGAGGGGCTGCGGCTCGGCGCCCGCCTGCGGGTCCGCTGGGACTGGGATCCGGCCTGCGACGCGGTGCCCGCCCCCCCCTTCCTGCTGCAGCCCCTGGTGGAAAACGCCCTGAAGCACGGCATCGCGCCCCACCCGGAAGGCGGGGAGCTGGTGATTTCCCTCCACCGTGAAGGGGCGGGTCTCCGCCTGCGGGTGGAGAACTCGGGCCGCGGCCTGGGCCTGGTGCCCGGCGCGGGGGTGGGCCTGCGCAACCTAGAGGCCCGGCTGCGGCTGGCCTATGGTCCGGCGGCGACCCTCCACCTGCGCACCGAGGGCGACCGCACCGTGGCCACCGTGGACCTGCCGCATCTGGAGGTGCGCCGATGAAACCCCTGCGCGTGGCCCTGGCCGACGACGAACCCCTGGCGCGGGCCCGCTTGGCGCGGCTGCTGCGGGAGGCCGGCTGCGAGGTGAAGGCCGAGCTGGCGGATGGCGCTGCGGTGCTGGCCTGGCTGCGGGAGCCCAAGGATGTGGATGCGCTGTTCCTGGACATCCAGATGCCGGGGGCCACGGGGCTGGAGGTGGCCGCCGAGCTGGCGGACGGTCGTCAGGGCCCGCCGGTGGTGTTCGTCACCGCCCATTCGGAACATGCGGTGCGGGCCTTCGAGGCGGCGGCCGCCGACTACCTCCTGAAGCCCATCTCCGCCGACCGCCTGGCCCGGACGCTGGCGCGGCTGCGGGAGGGCGCCCCCCGGCGCGCCGAGGCCGCCCCGGCGCCCTCCCCCCGCTTCCCCGTGAAGGCCGGGGAGGGCCATGTGTTCCTCGACCTCCGGCGCACCACCCACTTCGAGGTGGAGGAGGAGGTCGTCTGGGCCTGGGCGCCGGCGCAGGGCACCCCGCAGCGCCACCGGACCGCCTGGACGACCCTGGCGGAGGTCGAGGCCGCCTTTCCGGGCGTGGAGCTGGTGCGCATCCAGCGGCACCTGCTCCTGCGACCGGAGGCGGTGCTGGGCCTCCGACCGCTGGAGGGCGGTCGCGCCGCGGTGCGCGTGGGCGAGGGCCTGGACCTGGAGGTGAGTCGCAGCGTGACCCCGAGGCTGAAGGAGCGCCTAGGGCTGTGATGGGGCTGTGACCTGCGTCGTGCCGCGGACGGCCGGAGTGCGCTAGCCTCTTGGCAGCTGGACGACCCCCATGCCCGAGTCCCCCTCGATCCGCCCGCCGACGCCGGTGGCCGCCACGGCCGGCGCCGCCAGGATCGCCGGCTGGTACGCGGTGATCTCGGCGCTGTGGATCCTCCTCTCCGACCGCCTCGTGGAGGTGGTGGCCCCCAGCGTGGCCTGGATGACGCGCATGAGCATCCTCAAGGGCTGGCTCTTCGTGGGCGTGACCGCCGCCATGCTGTTCGTCATGGTGAAGCGCCTGGTGGCGGGCCTCGCCACCCGCGAGGCGCAGCTCGACACCCTGGTGCACGCCATCCCGGACCTGGTCTGGCTGAAGAACCCGGAGGGCGTCTACCTCGCCTGCAACCGCGCCTTCGAGCGGTTCTTCGGGGCCAAGGAGGCGGCCATCCTGGGGAAGACCGACTACGACTTCGTGGCCAAGGACCTGGCGGACTTCTTCCGCCAGAAGGACCGGGAGGCCATGGAAGCCGGGGCGCCACGCGTGAACGAGGAGTGGGTGACCATGGCCGATACCGGGGAGCGGGTGCTCCTGGAGACGCTCAAGACCCCCATGCGCGATGCCAGCGGGACCATGGTGGGCGTGCTCGGCATCGGCCGGGACATCACGGCCCAGGACAGCCACAGCCGGGAGCGGGCGCGACTCGAGGCCCAGCTCCACCAGGCCCAGAAGATGGAGACCATGGGCCGCTTCGCCGGGGGCGTGGCGCACGACTACAACAACATGCTCGGCGTCATCCTCGCCAACGCGGACCTCGCCCTCTACCAGATGGCCGAGGACCGGCCCGAGCGGAAGTACCTGGGGGACATCGTCAAGGCCGCCCGTCACTCGGCCGAGCTGACCGAGCAGATGCTGGCCTTCGCCCGGCGCCAGCCCGTCCACCCAGAGGCCGTGGATCTGAACGAGACCGTGGCCTCCATGCTCGGTGTCCTGGGCGGATTGGTGGGGGACCGCATCGAGCTCGCCTGGAGGCCGGGGCCGGAGCTCTGGCCCGCGAAGGTGGATCCCACCCAGCTCCGGCAGGTGGTGACGAACCTGGTGGTCAATGCCCGGGACGCGATCCAGACGCAGGGCCGCATCGAGCTGGAAACCCGGAACGAGGTCCTGGCGGCGGGGGATGGCGCCGTCTGGGACGGGGCCGAACCGGGCGAGTATGTGGCGATCCAGGTGCGGGACACGGGGTGCGGCATGGCCCCGGAGCTGGTGGACCACATCTTCGAGCCCTTCTTCACCACCAAGGGGAAGGGGAAGGGCACGGGCCTGGGGCTCGCCCTGGTCCACGGCATCGTGAAGCAGCACCGGGGCGGCCTGCAGGTGGAGAGCGCCCCCGACCGGGGCAGCACCTTCCGGATCCTGCTGCCGCGGGTCTGAGCGGGCCGGGCCCAATTGGGGCCCAACTGGGGCTTGGGGCTACTTCCTCAGCTTCAGGAGGTCGAGGAAGATCACCAGGGCCATGAGGGAGGCCAGCAGGAGGAAGCCCCCCGTGAGGATCTTCTCCTTCAGTTCGATGGTCAGGTCCTTGCGGCGGAGTTTCTCGTAGGCCAGCAGGGCCATGTGGCCGCCATCCAGGGCCGGGATGGGCAGGGCGTTGAGGATGGCCAGCTGCAGGCTGATGGCGCCGCACATGAAGAGGAAGGTCTCCCAGCCGTGCTGGGCGGCGCGGCTGCCCTGGCGGATGATGCCGATGGGTCCGGCCACTTCGGCGCTCTTGGCCTGGAAGCTGACGAGCCGCTTGAGGAAGCCGAAGACCTGGCCCGTGAGGCGCCAGGAGGTGCCCACGGCGTAGCGGCCGCCCTCCAGCAGGTCGCCGGGCCGGAAGGGCCGGAACTCCAGGGGCGTGGGCACGGGCAGGGGCATGAAGCCCAGTCGGCCCTTGCCGCCCTCGGCGCGGGGCGTGAGGGGGAGCTCCAGGGGCTTGCCCTCGCGGGTGAGGCGGAAGGGGACGGGCTGATCCGCGTGCGCCTGGATGTAGGCCACGGCGGCCTCCCACTCCGTGCCCGGGAAGTTCAGGTCCCCGATGCCGCGGAGCTCGTCGCCGGCCTTGAGGCCACCCTGCTCGGCCGCGCTGCCGGGGACCACCTCGACCACGGTCCAGGTCTCCAGCACCTTGGTGACGCGCGCCTGGTGGATGCCCACGGCGGTGAAGAGCACCAGCGTGGTGGCCAGGTTCGCCAGGATGCCGCCGCTGTAGAAGAGCATGCGCTTGCGGAAGGGCTGCTGCAGGAAGCCGTAGGGATCCTCGGCGCCGGGTTCCTCGGGATTGAAGCCCGCCAGCTTCACATAGCCGCCCAGGGGCAGGATGGAGAGGCGCACATCCGTTTCGCGCCACTTGAACCCGAAGAGGCGAGTGCCGAAGCCCAGGGAGAAGACCTCCACGGGCATGCCCATGCTCTTGGCGGCCAGGAAATGCCCTCCCTCGTGGAGGAAGATCAGGCCGCCCAGCATCAGGATGGGGCCCCAGAAGCCGACGCCGGGCAGCTTGAAGGCGAGGACGGACACGGCGGCGATCGCAAAGACAGACGACAGAGAGAGGCGAAGACGGTTCATGGACACCCGAAGATCAGGTCCGGGCTCGGACCCATCCTTCAGCATGACGCCTCGCGGCCTGGTCTGCATCCAGCACTTGGGGAAGCGACCCCAGGGGTTCCGCGGGAAGCCGGGACAGGGTGTCCCGGTTGCAGGCCTGGATGTCCCAGAATCCGAGGCGCCCTTGGAGGAAAGCGGCCACGGCCACCTCGTTGGCGGCATTCAGGAGGGCCGGGGCGGTGCCGCCCTCCCGCAGGGCCTCGAAGGCCAGACCCAGGCAGGGGAAGCGGTCCAGATCCGGGGCCTCGAAGGTCCAGGCGCGGGCCTCCTCCCAGGGGTAGGGCGCCACGGGGCCCGGCTGCTTGTCCGGGTACAGCAGGCAGTACTGGATGGGCAGCTTCATGTCGTTGGCGCAGACCTGCAGCTGGTAGCTGCCGTCATGGAAGCCGACCATCGCGTGCACTTGGCTCTGGGGGTGCACGGTGACGGCCACCTGGTCCGCCCGGAGGCCGAACAGGACGGAGGCCTCGATGACCTCCAGGCCCTTGTTCATGAGGGTGGCGCTGTCGATGGTGATCTTGGGTCCCATCTTCCAGGTGGGATGGTTGAGGGCCTGCTCGATGGTGGCGGCCTGGATGCGAGCCAGGGGCCAGTCGCGGAAGGGGCCGCCGCTGGCCGTGATGCGGACCTCGCGGATGGAGGCCGGATCGCGCCCGTCCAGCAGCTGGTGCAGGGCCGCATGCTCGCTGTCCACGGGCAGCAGCTCCCCGCCGCCGGCCAGGGCCGCCTCGTGCATGAGGGCGCCGCCCACCACCAGGGATTCCTTGTTGGCCACGCAGACCCGGCGGCCGGCCCGCAGTGCCGCCTCGGTGCTGGCCAACCCGGCGCTGCCCACGATGGCCGCCACCACCGTGTCGGCCTCGGCATGGAGGGCGCAGGCCAGGAGCCCCTCGGGGCCCCAGTGCAGCTCAGGCTGGTAGGAGAGTTGGGCGCGCAGCCACTGGGCGTCCTCCTGCGAACCCACGGACACGCAGCGGGGCCGGAAGGCCTCGCACTGATCCTTCAGCAGCTCCCGGTTCCGTCCCGCGGCCAGGGCCACCACGCGGAGCCGCTCGGGGTGGGCCTGCACCACCGCCAGCGTGGAGGTGCCGATGCTCCCGGTGGAGCCGAGGAGGGCGAGGTGGCGCATGGGAGAAAGGACCTCCACGAAGGACACGAAGGAGAGCAATAAAGACACGAAGAAAGAGAATTCAGAAAATTAATTCACCATTCGAATCCATTCGAGTTTGGGATGATGGCCGAAGTTCAGAAGCACCCCGACGGGATGTCCAGTGGCCTTAAGGTAATTCAGGAGCTGAGCGCGGTCGGACTCGCCAAGCCCATCGGCGGCCTTAAGTTCCACGAGAATAGATCCGAAAGCCACGAAATCAGCCCGGTATGTCTTCTTCAAGGGTTCGCCTTTGTAGTGGATCTGGAGGAGCACTTCCTGCTCGAAGGGGATCCCTGCAAGAGCCATCTCCTTGGCGAAGGCCTCCGCGTAGACCGCTTCTAGGAAGCCTGGCCCCAGGGCCCGATGGACCTCGATGGCTGCGCCGACGATAGAGAACACCTCGTCTTTAAAGCGCAGTTCCTTCGTGTCCATTCGGTCCCTTCGTGTCCTTCGTGGAGATCAGTTGAACCCGTGGACGAAATGCACATAGGCATAGAGCACCGGCGCCGCGAAGACCAGGCTGTCGACGCGGTCGAGGATGCCGCCGTGGCCGGGGATGCTCACCCCGACGCAGGAGTCCTTCACGCCGGCGCTGCGCTTCCAGGTGCTTTCCACCAGGTCGCCCAGCTGGCCCGCGATGCCCAGCAGCAGGCCCAGGGACACGACATCCACCAGGGACCACTCGGGGCAGACCGTGGCCTGCATCAGGAAGGCGCCCAGGAGGTTGCCCCCCAGGTTGCCGAAGGCCCCTTCCCAGCTCTTCTTGGGGCTGACCTTGGGGGCCAGCTTGCGACGCCCGAAGTAGCTGCCCACGAAGTAGGCGGCGGTGTCGCCGAACCAGGTGATGATGAAGAGGGCCAGGATGAGGCGGCTGCCGGTCTTGGGCAGGGTGCCCTGCAGCATGAAGAGCTTCTGCTGGAAGCCCAGGCCGAAGCCCAGGTAGAGGGCGCCCAGCCAGGTGATGGCCTGGCTCGGCAGGGCCTCCTCCAACTTCGGATCGAAGAAGAGGGCCCCGAAGTGGATCACCAGGGCCCCGGCGGCGAAGACGAGCCAGAGGGGCAGGGGATCGTGGCTCCCCGTGGCGAGGAAGAAGTGGGCCAGGATGCCGCAGCCCACCAGGGACCCGGCGGCCAGGGAGGGGTTGAAGCCCCGCACCCGGGCCATGAGGGTCAGCTCGCGAACGCCCATGACGGTGGCCAGGGCCATGAGGGCCAGGTAGGTCCAGGGGGCCCAGGGCCGGTCGCCGAGCCATAGGAGGCTGAAGAAGAAGACCCCGAAGACCAGGGCTGTGCTCACGCGCACGGTCATGTTCTTCGTGTCCACCTTGGGCGTGGTCCGTTCCATCAGATCCCCCCGAAGCGTCGTTCGCGCTGGGCGTAGTCGTCGAGTGCTTCCTGCAGTTCCGCGGGACCGAAGTCGGGCCAGAGGAGGTCGGTCATGTGAAGTTCGGCGTAGGCGGACTGCCAGAGCAGGAAGTTCGAGATGCGGTGCTCGCCGCTGGTGCGGATGAGCAGGTCCACATCGGGCACGCCGGCCGTCCAGAGCCGGGCCCCCAGGGCCGCCTCATCCACCTGCTCGGGCCGGAGGCCGTCCTCGACGCAGCGCCGGGCAGCCTGGGCCAGCTCCAATCGGGACCCGTAGTTCACGGCCAGGTGGAAGGTCATGCCGGTGTTCTGGGCGGTGGCCGCCTCCAGGGTCTTCATGTCCGCCTGGATGCCCGCGGGCATGCCCTCGAGGGCGCCCAGGTGGTGGAAGCGGATGCCCTTCTTGGTGAGCTGGTGGACGAACATGCGGAGGTACATGCGGAGGAGGGCCATGAGGGCCCCCACTTCCTGCGGGGGGCGCTTCCAGTTCTCTGTGGAGAAGGCGTAGAGACTCAGGTGCCGGATGCCCGCATTCGAGGCGGCCTCCAGGATGCGCTCCACCGCCTGCACCCCGGCCTTGTGGCCCTTGATCCGCGGCCAGCCCCGCTGCGCCGCCCAACGGCCATTGCCGTCCATGATGATCGCAACATGGGTCGGGATGCTCATCGCGTGCCTAGAGGCCGGTTTTGCCGGCTGGTTCCGCGTGGCCGGCCTCGCGTATGCCCGCAGGGCATACCGAGAAGATGATCGCAACATGGGTCGGGATGCTCATCGCGTGCCTAGAGGCCGGTTTTGTCGGCTGGTTCCGCGTGGCCGGCCTCGCGTATGCCCGCAGGGCATACTGAGAAGATGATGGCCACATGGGTCGGGACGGTCATCGCGCCGGGAACCTCGAAAGGGTGAAAAAGGTCATGCTATCACGGGGTCTGAAGTGGAACCGAAGAGGCCACTTGCCTTCCAAACCCCCGTGTTAGGCTTGACCCCATCTATCTTCCTGGCGACCCCATGGTTCAGTTCAACACCCGAGCCAACGAGATCCTGCTCAAGCTGGTCTACTACGGGCCGGGTCTCTCGGGTAAGACGACGAATCTGAAGTCGTTGCACGCCATGTGCACCGACACCCAGCGGGGCGAGATGTTCTCCGTGAACACCCAAGAGGACCGCACCCTCTTCTTCGACCTGCTGCCCATCAACTTGGGCTACATCTACGGCAACGCCATCCACCTGCAGATCTATACGGTGCCGGGGCAGGTGCAGTACGACGCCAGCCGCCGGGTGGTGCTGGGCGGGGCCGACGGCGTGGTCTTCGTGGCGGATTCCAGCGAAGCCAAGATGCAGGACAATGTCGATTCGCTGTCGAACCTGTACCACAACCTCAATGCGAACCGCTTGAACATCAAGCAGATCCCCTTCGTGCTCCAGTACAACAAGCGGGACCTGCCGGACGCCATGGCCGTGGGCGTCATGAACCGGCGCCTGAATTTCCGCAGCGTCCCCTACTTCGAATCCGTGGCCAGTCGGGGCACGGGCGTGCTGGACACCTTCCTGTCCATCACCCGCGAGACGGTGGGCTACACCTTCAAGAAGTACCACCTGGACAAGAAGATCAAGGACTTCGACGAGATGCTGAATCTCATCGAATCCAATGTGCGGTCGAGCATGCGTGAGCTGCCGCCGCCCTCCGAGACCGACCCGGCGCCGGCCCCTGCCCCGGACGCGACCGTGCTGCGGCACAGCAATGTCAGCGTCGCGGACCTGGTGCCCGGGAAGATCGCCGACGCCCAGGAGCTGCTGGAGGATGCCCTCAAGTCGAACATGGAGACGGCGCGGCTCTACTCGGAGCTGAAGCAGGCCAAGGAGGCGCTGGAGAAGAAGAACGAGGAGTCGAGCCAGCTCTACGCCCAGCTGGACCGCGCCAACCAGGACAACCTGAAGACGCGGAAGTACCTCGAAGGCCTCGTGCAGAACATGGCCGAGGCGGTGATCTCCTTCGCGCCGGATGGCAGGATCCTCACCTGGAACATGGCCGCCGAACGGATCTTCGGTTACGCGCGACCCGAGATCGTGGGCCGCAACATGGCGCAGCTCATGCCCGACCACCTGGTGGGGGAGCTGGAGCAGGTCGTCCAGCAGGTGTCCCGGGGCCAGGTGATCCACGACGCGGCCACGACGCGCATGCGCAAGGGGGGCCTGGCCTTCCCCGCCAGCATCACCTACGCGCCGGTGCGGAGCGCCGACGACCGGATCCTGGCCTTCTCCGCCATGGTGCGCGACACCAGCCAGACCCAGGCCCTGGAGGACAAGCTGGTCCACTCCCAGCGGCACGAGGCCCTGGGGCGCCTGGTTCCCTCGCTCTTCCACGAAGTGGCCAACCGCCTGACGCCGGTGCTCCTGGAATCCCGCCTCATCGCCGAGGCCGCGATGGAGCCCCACCAGGCCGAGCAGGCGGCCCGGCTGGTACAGGCCGTGGAGTCCGTGCAGAGCCTGCTGCAGCCGCTCCAGACCGTGTTGAATCCCCCGGCCCCGAACCGGACGCCGGTGCAGGTCAACCGCCTGATCCAGGAGGCCGCGGCCCTGGTGGAAGCGAAGGCCCAGCGCATGGACGCCAGCCTGGAGCTGAACCTGGATCCGGGGCTCGGCGAGACGAGCCTGGACGCCACCCTGGTCCTGCAGGCCCTCACCAACCTGTTGCTGAACGGCCTCCAGTCCGTGGCGGGGAGCCCCGCGAAGCGCCTGCGGGTGGCCACCCGCGCCACGGGCGGGAACCTGCAGGTGGTGGTCCAGGACACGGGCCCGGTCCTTTCGGAGGCGCGGCAGGCCGAGCTGTTCGACCCCGCCGCCGCCGCCACGCCCGAAGCCCTGAGCCTGCCCGTAGTGGACATCATCGCCCGCCAGCACGGGGGGCGCCTCACGGTGCGGAGCCAGGAGGGGCTTGGCAACGCCTACCTGCTGGAGCTTCCCCTGGAGGCTTCTCCCGCCGCCTCCCCCGCCGCACCGGCCACACCCGCCCCCGCAGGGTTGGAGGGCCGCCGGGCCCTGGTGGTGGATGACGAGACCTTCCTGCTGGAGTGCCTCGTGGATGCCCTCGGCGCCTGGGGCATGGAGGTTTCCTCCAGCGCGCGGGGCGACGAGGCGATCCGGGAGCTGGAGCAGGGGAGCTTCGACCTGATCGTGTCCGACATCCGCATGCCGGGGCTCTCCGGCGTCGAGCTGTTCGACTGGCTGAGAACCCAGCGGCCCGCCATGACCAAGCGCATCCTCTACACCACCGGGGATTCCTTCGACGCCAAGACCCGCGGCTTCCTCGAGGGCAACCAGCTCCCCTACCTGGGTAAACCTTTCGATCTAAAGCAGCTGAAGCAAAGTCTCGAGCGCCTGATAGGGACTCCGATCGACGCGTGAAGGTCCCCCCTGCGGCATAATGGGGGTCGATCTCCACAGCACCCTCATCGAGGAGTCCCCCATGCAGCGCAGTTGGGTCTTGGCAGTCATCGTGGGGTCGGGCCTCCTGGCCCAGACGCCCCCTCCCGAACCTCCCCCCGTTCCCGCGCCGGCCCAGGCGCCGGCCGCCCAGCCCCCCGAGCCCAAGCCTGAGGAGGTCAAGCCCGAGGAGCCGAAGCCGGCGGCACCGGTGCTGAAGGTCGGGGAGGCGAAGCCCTTCGACCAGCTCCGTCCCACCCAGCGGAAGCTGGCCTACACCCTTCAGCGCGCGGCCCTGGCGGCCCACGAGCTGGGCTACTACCGCAGCCACCCCAAGGCCGTGGAGGTGCGCGAGGTCCTCGAAGCCCTGGTGCAGACCAAGGCCACCCTGCCCGAAAAGGCCCAGGCGGCCATCCCCGGCGTAGAGGTCTATCTGGGGCGCCTGCGGGCGAACCATGGCCTCTACGATGCAGACGGGAAGAAGGTCCTGCTGGAAGGAACCTGGAAGGACCTCCAGGCTTCGGCCCGCGCCGCGGCCAAGCTCGGCGCGCCGGGCCTGGAAGCCCGTCTCCTGAAGGTGAAGGGGCTGCTCCTCGATCCCAAGGTCGACGCCACCGCGCCCGTCTGGGCGGAACCCGAAGCGGCCGCGCCCGGGAAGAAGGGCAAGAAGGCCCCGAAGGGCCCCAAGGCTCCTGAGGGCTTCGCGGCCCAGAAGGCCGTGACGGCCCTGTGGGTGAAGCGGGCCCAGGCCTGGATCGAGAACACGCCCCAGGAAGTCGAGGTCAAGGGCGAGAAGAAGATGCGCCGCCTGCCCGATCCCGCCCAGACCAAGGCCCTGAACGGCCTGCTCATCTGGCTGGAGAACGAGGACCTGGACCTGCTGAGGGATCCCGGCTTCGCCTGGATGGACCTGCGCCGCCTCGGGGCCGAGCCCGGCATGGGGCTGCTGGCCCACGCCGGCGACATGGCCACGGGCAAGGCTCCCGAAGGCGCCGCCGGGGAACTGGCGCTGCTGCCCACGCTGGAGCCCGTGGTCGGCGACAGCAAGTTCGCCAAGGGCGAGGAGAAGCGGACCGTGCTCACCGAGGTGAAGCAGGGTGCCCCCGCCGCGACCCTCGCCGCTCAGATGGCCGCGTTCGAGAAGCAGGGCCGCAGCCGGGAACTCGAAGTCAAATAGGGCTTCCCGTCTGGAAAAACGGGGCGCGATCGCGCCCCGTTTTTCATTCCTCGCCCTTGCGCTGCTTCCCTTCCGGATCGAACTGGTAGCCCACGCTGCGGATGGTGTGGACCCAGCGGGGATGGTGGGGATCCTGCTCCATGACGCGGCGGATGCGGACGATGAAGTTGTCCACGGTGCGGCTGGTGGGGTAGGCATCCTCGCCCCACACCTTGTCCAGGATGTCCGTGCGGCTCACCACCTGGCCCGGCCGCTCCATGAGCAGCTTGAGGATCATGCTTTCCTTCACGCCCAGCTGGAAGGGGCCCTGGGGCCCTTCGCCGCAGAAGTTGTCGAAGTCCACCCAGTGGCTTCCGAAGACCTGGCGGCTGCTGATCTCCCGGCTCTTGTACCAGGACTCGCGGCGCAGGATGGCCCGCACGCGCAGCAGCAGCTCGCGCACCTGGAAGGGCTTGCCCAGGTAGTCGTCGGCCCCGGTTTCGAAGCCGTGGACGCGGTCGTCGTCCGTGTTCTTGGCGGTGAGGAAGAGGATGGGCGTGAAGTTCTTGGCCTCGCGGACCTTTTCGCAGATGGTGAAGCCGTCCATGCCAGGCAGCATCACATCGAGGATCACCAGGTCGAAGGTTTCGGCCAGGATCTGCTTCAGGGCCTGATCGCCTCGGGGGATCCAGGTGCAGGCCAGGCCCTCCAGCTCCAGGTTGAGCTTGATGCCCTCGGCGAGGCTGAGCTCGTCTTCCACCAGCAGGATCTTGGGCTCGGGCATGGGAAACTCCAGGTCAGGCTCCTAGAATAGGGCCTCGGAGCGCTCATGGACCCGTATCTCAGCATCATCATCCCCATCTACAACGAGGAGGAGAACATCCCAGCCCTGTGGGAGCGCCTCTCCCGGGTGATGACGGAGCACTTTGCGGACCCCGCGAAGCCCTGGGAGATCATCCTCACGGACGACGGCAGCCGGGATCGCAGCCTGGCCATGCTGATCGACATCGCCAAGGCCGAGCCCCGGGTGAAGGTGGTGGAGTTCAACCGGAACTACGGCCAGCACAGCGCCATCTTCGGAGCCTTCGCCGAGGCGAAGGGCCAGATCATCGTCACGCTGGACGCGGACCTCCAGAACCCCCCCGAGGAGATCCCCAAGCTCGTGGCGAAGGTGGAGGAGGGCTTCGATGTGGTGGGCGGCTGGCGCCAGGGCCGCCAGGCCAACGACAGCTTCTTCCGCACCATGCCCAGCAAGATCGTCAACGCCGTCACCCGCCGGACCACGGGGGTGAAGCTCCACGACTACGGCTGCATGCTGCGGGCCTACAGCCGCGATGTGGTGGACGCCATGCTGCTCTGCAAGGAGCGGTCGAGCTTCATCCCGGCGCTGGCCAACAGCTTCGCCAAGCGCATCACCGAGGTGCCCGTGGCCCATGCCGAGCGGGCCGCCGGGGAGAGCAAGTACGGCCTCTGGAAGCTCATCAACCTCCAGTTCGACCTGCTCACCAGCTTCAGCCTGCTCCCCCTCCAGGCCCTCAGCGTGTTCGGGGTGCTGACGGCGGGCTTCGGCTTCCTGCTCTTCCTGGGCCTGGTGGCCTACCGCTTCCTGCACCCCGAGGGCACGGCCCAGGGCGTGTTCACCCTGTTCGCCATCCTCTTCTTCTTCGTGGGCTGCCAGTTCGTGGCCTTCGGCCTGCTGGGCGAGTACATCGGCCGCATCTACCAGGAAGTGCGCGACCGGCCCCGGTACATGGTGAAGAAGGTCCACCAGGCCAAGTAGGCCCGACCGGGCGCGGGTCTCCGGCGGGTCACTCCTCGGGGATCGCCTCGCTCCACCCCTCGCCGTGCTCCTCCTGGGGTTTCTCGGGGATGCGGTAGCTCTCGGTGGACCAGGCCCCGAGGTCCCGGAGGCGGCAGCGCTCCGAGCAGAAGGGCTTGAAGGCGTTCCCCTCCCAGGCGGTGGGGGTGCGGCAGATGGGGCAGGGTCGAAGGGTCATGGAGGTCAGCATAGCCCGGTTGATGTCTACATCAAGCGAGAAGAAAATATGAGTAATTTTTAGAAGATCATATTGACACGGGCCCCATATCCCCTATCCTCAAGAGGTCGAGGGCGGGTTCCACCCGGCCTCGCCCCAGGAGGAACGACATGGGCAAGATCATCGGCATTGACCTCGGCACCACCAACAGCTGCGTGGCCGTCATGGAAGGCGGGCAGCCCAAGGTGATCCCGAACCCCGAAGGCGCGGACACGACGCCTTCCGTGGTGGGCTTCAACCCCAAGACCAGCGAGCGCCTCGTGGGCGCCTCGGCCAAGCGCCAGGCCGTGGCCCAGCCCAAGAGCACCATCTATTCCATCAAGCGGTTCATGGGCCTGCCCTACGCCGACTCGGACCGTGAGCAGAAGCTCGTGCCCTACACCGTCGAGCGGGCGGACAAGGGCGGCTGCGTGATCGATGTCATCGGCAAGAAGCTGAGCCCCGAGGAGATCAGCGCCGCGGTGCTGACCAAGATGAAGGAGGCCGCCGAGGCCTACCTGGGCGAGAAGGTCACCGAGGCCGTCATCACCGTGCCCGCCTACTTCAATGACGCCCAGCGCCAGGCCACCAAGGACGCCGGCGCCATCGCGGGTCTGGAGGTGAAGCGCATCGTCAACGAGCCCACCGCCGCGGCCCTGGCCTACGGCCTCGACAAGAAGAAGGACGGCACCATCGCCGTCTTCGACTTCGGCGGCGGCACCTTCGACATCTCGATCCTCGAAGTTTCCGAGGGTGTGGTCGAAGTGAAGTCCACCAACGGCGACACCCACCTGGGCGGCGACAATGTGGACCAGGCCGTCATCGACTGGCTGGCCGACGAGTTCCAGAAGGCCGAGGGCATCGACCTCCGCAAGCAGGCCGACGCCATGCAGCGCCTGAAGGAAGCGGCCGAGAAGGCCAAGATCGAGCTGTCCAGCACCACCCAGACCGACATCAGCCTGCCCTACATCACGGCGGACGCCAGCGGTCCCAAGCACATCAACCAGACGCTCTCCCGCGCCAAGTTCGAGCTGATGATCGAGCCCATCCTCCAGAAGCTCAAGGGCCCCTGCGAGAACGCGGTGAAGGACGCCAAGCTGGCCCACCACGAGATCGACGAGGTGGTGATGGTGGGCGGCTCCACGCGCATCCCCAAGGTGCTGGAGCTTGTGAAGCAGATCTTCGGCAAGGAGCCCAACCACAGCGTGAACCCCGACGAGGTCGTGGCCCTGGGCGCCGCCGTGCAGGCCGGCGTGCTGGCCGGCGATGTGAAGGGCGTGCTGCTCCTCGATGTGACGCCGCTCAGCCTCGGCATCAACGCCAACGGCGGCCAGATGAGCGTCATCATCCCCCGCAACACCACCATCCCCACCAAGCGCAGCGAGATCTACACCACGGCCGTGGACAACCAGCCCGGCGTGGACATCGAGGTGTTCCAGGGCGAGCGCCCGGTGGTCGAAGGCAACAAGCTGCTGGGCCAGTTCCACCTGGGTAACATCGCCCCGGCCCCCCGCGGCATGCCCCAGATCGAGGTGGTCTTCGACATCGACGCCAACGGCATCGTGCATGTCACCGCCAAGGACAAGGGCACCGGCAAGGACGCGAGCATCACCCTGACGGGCAGCACGGGCCTCTCCAAGGAGGAGATCGATGCCAAGGTGAAGGATGCCGAAGCCCACAAGGCCGACGATGAAGAGCGCAAGTCCATGCTCGAAGAAAAGAACCACCTCGACCAGATGGTCTACCAGGTGGAGAAGCTGCTGAAGGACAGCGGCGACAAGCTGCCTGAGGCCGACAAGAAGGAGGCCGAGGAGGCCATCGTCGAGGCCAAGGCCGCCCTGGCCAGCCTGGAGAAGGAGCGCATCAAGAAGGCCCTGGAGGCTCTGACGGCCAAGAGCCACAAGCTCGCGGAGAGCCTCTACAAGCAGGAACCGCCCCAGGACGGCGCGGCCCCCGGCGCTCCCGGCGCCCCGGCCGGCGACGCCAAGAAGGGCGACGACAATGTGATCGACGCCGAAGTCGTCAGCTAGGTCCCACCCGAAAAAGGGGAGCCCGAGGGCTCCCCTTTTTTGCGCACGGAACAAATCTGAGTGCTCTAGACTAAACTCATGTCCCACCCCGACTACTACAAGATCCTGGGCGTGCCGAAATCAGCCTCGGAAGAGGAGATCAAGAAGGCCTACCGGAAGCTGGCGCGGAAGCACCATCCGGATCTGAACCCAGGCGACGCCAAGGCCGAGGCCGAGTTCAAGAAGCTCTCGGAAGCCAACGATGTGCTGTCGGACCCCGAGAAGCGGAGGAACTACGACCTCCACGGCGATCCCAACGGCCCCGGGGCGCAGGTCCCGCCGGGCTTCCCGCAGGGCGGGGGCTTCTCCTTCGAGGATGTCTTCGCGGGCTTCGGGGGCCGCCCCGTGCGCCACGGCCCCGAGCGGGGCGAGGATCTCATCCACGCGGTGCGGCTGGGCTTCCGGGAGGCCTTCGAGGGCACCCGTCTCAGCCTGCGCGTCAACCGTTCGGAACCCTGCCTGACCTGCCACGGCACGGGCGAAGCCCACAAGAAGCAGGAGCCCTGCCGCACCTGTCACGGCAAGGGCAAGCTGGGCGGCGGCTCGGGGTTCCTGTCCTTCGGCCGCACCTGCCCGGACTGCCAGGGCCGCGGCATGCGGGCTCCCGCCTGTCCCGACTGCGGCGGCGCGGGGCGCCACGCCCGCCAGGAGACTGTCACCATCGCCATTCCCGCGGGCGTGGAGGACGGCGCCCGGCTGCGGGTGGCGGGGAAGGGCGAGGCCGGCCGGCGCGGCGGCGGCCCCGGCGACCTCTTCCTGCAGATCAGCATGGAGCCGGATGCCCGGTTCGAGCGCCGGGGCCCGAACCTGTATGTGCGCCTGCCCATCAGCTTCTCGGAGGCGGCCCTGGGGGCCAAGGTGGAGGTGCCCACGCCAGAAGGACAGGCCACCATCAAGGTGCCGCCCGGCACCCAGACCGGCGCCAGGCTCCGCCTCAAGGGCCAGGGCATGCCCATCCCGCGGGCCAACCAGCGGGGCGACCTCATCGCCGAGGTGGCCGTGGTGACCCCCAAGGTCCAGGACGAGCGCAGCAAGGAACTGCTGCGGGAGCTGGCCGACCTGAACGATGCCGAAGTGCGCGAGCAGCGGAGTGCGAATCATGGCTAAAGATCCCCGCATGGGCGCCTACATGATCGGCGTGGTGTCGATGCGCTACAGCGTGCACCCCCAGACCCTGAGGCTCTACGAACGGGAGGGCCTGCTGACGCCCAGCCGCACCGAGGGCAAGACCCGCCTCTACAGCGACGAGGATCTGGAACGCCTCGAGTTCATCCTCAACCTCACCCGCGACCTGGGCGTGAACCTGGCGGGCGTGGAGGTGGTGCTGGGCCTGCGGGACCGGCTGAACCGCATGCAGGAGGATGTGGATCGCCTGGTGCAGGCCCTGGAAGCCGCGGGCCTGAAAGACATCCCCAAGCCGGGAACCTCGGCCACGGGCCTGGTGAAGCTGCCTTCCCACGGGCTGCGCAAGCGCAGCTGAATGCGAGGCTTCGCTGGGAGCCGGGATCGCTTGCTATGCTGATCCTTCCTCCAAGGTGAACCGTGCCCCTCCGGCATCTCGAAGAGCGTTCGCTCGACAAGTACTTCGACTCCATCCGCCACCTGCCCTTGCTGACGGCGGAGGAGGAGCGCATCAACGGGCGCCTATGGCAGAACGACCGCAATCCGGAGGGCCTGCGCAAGCTGGTGGAGGGCAACCTGCGCTTCGTGGTGAAGGAGGCGCGCAAGTTCGAGGGCATGGGCCTCGATCTGCTGGACCTCATCAGCGAGGGCAACCTGGGCCTGATCGAAGCCGCCAAGCGCTATGATCCCGAGCGGCTGAACAAGTTCCTCACCTACGCCTCCTGGTGGGTGCGGCAGGCCATCTTCCACGCCCTGGCCGAGCATGGGAACAAGATCCGCCTGCCGCAGAAGGTGGCGGGCCACCTGGTGCAGCTCAACCGGGTGACCCAGAAGCTCAGCCAGTCCCTGGGCCGCACGCCGATGATCAAGGAGATCGCCGAAGCCGCGAACCTCAGCGTGGACGAGGTCCAGCGCCTGCAGGTGCTGCAGCAGACCACCTCCACCGTATCGACCGAGCAGGGCCTGGGGGATTCCGACCTCACGGTGGGCGACAGCCTGGAGCAGGAGGTGGAGCCCTCCGCCATGCACACGCTCGACCAGGAGGCCTTCCTCGAGCAGATCGAAGCGAGCCTGGCGACGCTGAGCGAGAAGGAACGGAAGATCATCGCCCTGCACTTCGGCCTGGGCGGTCATGATCCCCTGACCCTCGAGCAGATCGGCAAGCAGTTCGACCCGCCCATCTCCCGCGAGCGCGTGCGCCAGCTGGAGGAGCGCGCCTTCTCGCGCATCCGCGAGCGCCGCCGCGAAATCCTGGGCGGCTTCCTCTGGGGTGGGGACGAGCCATGAAAGGCCGTCCCGACTGCCCCCGCTGCCAGGGGAAAGGCCTCATCTTCGATCCGGATCCGCAGAAGCCGGTGGTCCTGTGCGGCTGCACGGTGGACCTGGCGCCGGATGTCGAGACGCTGGGCCTGCCCGCCCGCTACCGCGAGGCGGAGTTCACCCGCTTCTGGAAGTGGTGGAACAACGCCCAGGCCAGCCATGTCCGCCCCCTGCTCGATCGCGTCGGCGACCTGGAGGAGCTGCTGGCCCGGCCCGCGGAGGAGGTGGGCGAGCTGGAAGGGCGAGAGGACCTCGTCAAGCTGCTGCAAGCCCTCAAGCGGCGACCGGAGCACGGCATCCGTCCCGCCGGCGCCGAGGCCCTCGCCCAGTGGGCGCTGAGCGGGAAGCACAAGTTCCGCCACGGCTGGGAGCTCTGGTGGATCCACGGC
This sequence comes from Geothrix oryzae, assembly GCF_030295385.1. Taxonomy (GTDB): domain Bacteria; phylum Acidobacteriota; class Holophagae; order Holophagales; family Holophagaceae; genus Geothrix; species Geothrix oryzae. Next base: position 3,217,543 of record NZ_AP027079.1, on the reverse strand, counting down.
CCCGCCCAGAGCGGGCGCAGCACCCTGGCCGCCGCGGCGCTGCGGGCCTGGACCGAGCGCCTGGGCAAGGGGGGCCGCTTCGTCTCCCTGCGGACCCTGAGCCAGTCCATCAAGGATGTCTACCACGACATCCGCAGCTATCAGAACCAGGCCTTCCAGAGCGTGCGCGACCTCATCGAGCCGCTTCAGGACCAGCCCCTGCTCGTGCTGGACGACTGGGATCGCATGGACACCGACATCCGCGTCGCCCAGGCCCTGGCGCAGCTCCTCGACCATCGCTACAGCGAAGAGCTGCCCACCATCCTCACCGCCGCCGGACCTCCGGAGGCCCTGGATCGCCGGGAGAACCATCCACTGGCCCGCCTCGAGGACGGCAGCCTCCTGGAGCGCCTCCGCGGCGCCGAGCGCGTGGAGATGGTGCCCGCCCTCCGGTTCTGGATCGACCGCATGGAGCGTCGTTAGGCGATGGACTCGCTGCTGCGCCGCCTGCTTCGTCTGCACCTCTCCCGGTCGCCGGGCCTCTGGCTCCTCACGGCCGGCCTGACCCTGCTGCTGGGGTTGGGCACCCTCCGCGTGGAGCGGGCCCTGGATCTCATGAGCCTCCTGCCCACGGAACATCCGGCCGTGCGGGCCAACCTGGAGGCGGGCGTGGGCCAGCAGGAGCTGCTCTGGCTCGTGGCCGAGGGTGGCGAGGCCGATCTGGAGGCCCGCCGCGCCTGGGCCGAGGGCCTGGTGGACCGCCTGCTTCAGGAAGGCAACCTGCCCCTGAACGGCCTGGTGGCCGAAGGACGCCTGTCGGATCCCGTCCCGGTGCCGGGCCCGGGCGGCCTGAGTCCCTGGCCCGCCCTGCTGGCCGTGGGCGCCATCGCGGAAGGGGACGCCGCCGTCAGCCGCCTCACCACGGAAACGCTCTACACGCTGGCTCCGGCCTGGCTGGGGGATCGCCTCGCCCCCCTGAATGATCCCGATGGGCTGAGGCGCCGCCTGGAGGCCACGGCCAGGGCCCTGGCCTCCCCGGAGCCGCTGCCCGCGGCGCTGGCGCGGCTGGATCCCCTCGGCCTGAGGGACCTCGCGCCCCAGAACGGCGAGGGCATGGCCAAGGCCCGGGAGCTGGGCCGCGCGTTCACCCTGCGCATGCGCACCGGCTACCTCGAGACCAAGGACGGCCGCTTCGTGATGCTGCCCCTGGTGGCCAGCTTCCCCGCCTCGGAGGTGAAGGCCACCACCCGCGCGCTGGTCTGGCTGGGGCGCGGCGGCGCAGGCCCCCTGCCCGCCACCGCCAGCCTCCGGGAGGTCGAAGCGGCCCTGGGGCCGCAGGCGGACCGGGCCTTCCCCCTCCAGGCCACGGGGGCGCATGCCATCACCGCCTGGGAATCCCACCGGCTCACGGGCGAGGTGCTGCTCAGCCTGGCCCTCAGCTTCATCCTCATCGGCCTGGTCTATTGGCTGGGCTTCCGCACCCTGGCGGGCTACGGCTTCGTGATGGTGCCCCTCCTGGTCGGCATGTTCTGGGCCCTGGGCCTCACGGGCTGGATGCTGGGCCGCGTGAACCTCATGGCCGCGGGCTTCGGCGCCGTGCTGCTGGGCGTGGGCGATGATGTGGGCATCCTGCTCTTCAGCCGCTATCGCGAAGAGCGCCGGGCCGGCCGCCCGAAACCTCGGGCCCTGCGCGCGGCCCTGCTCGGCACGGGCCCCGGCGTGGTGGCGGGCGCCTTGGCCACGGCCCTGGCCTTCCTGGCCCTGGCCTTCGCCCCCTTCCCCGGCATCCGCGACCTGGGCCTCACCACGGGCCTGGGCCTGCTGGCCTGTCTCGCCGCCACCTTCCTGGTGCTGCCGCCCCTGCTGATGGCCCTGGATCATGGCCGGGGGACCTTCGCCCCGGGTCCGCCGGCGCCCCTGCCACACCGCCGGGCCTGGGCCCCCTGGGCTGCCCTGGTCCTGCTGGTGCTGGCCCTGGCGGGCGCCCCCCGCACCCGCTGGGAGGAGGACCTGCGCCGCTTCCGGGCCCAGGGCAACCCCGCCCTCACGCTCCAGGAGCGCCTGACCAAGAACCTCGGCGCCAGCCTCCAGCCCCTGGCCATCCAGATCCCCCTCGATGATCCCGACCGCCTGCCAGCCCGGTGGAACAAGCTGAGCCCGATCCTGCGGGAGGCGGGTCTGCCGGTGCCGGACTGGAAGACGCTCGATCCGGAGTTGCGCCATGTCCTGGGCTCCGAAACCTGGCGCCACCAGGTCATGGAGGCTGCGGCCAAGGCGGGGCTGGATCCCGCGGGCCTGGAGGGCCCCCTTTCCGCCCTGGCGGCTGCCGCCGCGGACCCGGGCCAACCTGTGCGGGCCCTCCAGTCCCTGCTGCCGAGGGCGGCCCAGCCCCTTGAGGGGAGCCATCGCTGGAATCTGTGGGAGAGTCTGCGCCGACGCGGGAAGCCCGCGCCGCTGGCCCCCGCCCTCACGGTGCCGATCCGCCTGGATGAGGCTTCCCTCACCCGCCTGACGCCGGTGGTGGAAGCGGCCGGGGGGCGGTTCGTGGGCACCCAGCCCCTCTTCCGCGTGGTGAAGGGCATCGCCCGGGACGCGGTGCGGGAGGCCGTGCTGCTGGCCTTGGCGGGCATCTTCGCCGTCATCGCCTGGTTCGGGCGCAGCCTCCGCTTCGCCTGCCTCGCCCTGGTGCCCCTGCTGGCCAGCCAGGCCGGGGCCCTGGGGGCCCTCGGCTGGGGCGGCGAGCCGCTGACCTTCCTGTCCCTCATGGCCATTCCCATCGCGCTGGGCGTCAGCGTGGACACCGCCTTCAACCTGCTGCACCGCGCCCGGGGCGAGGCCGACGCCCCCCAGCGCGTGGCCCGCGTGAACGCCGTCTGCGCGGGCACCACCCTCGCCGGGTTCGGCGGCATGGTGTTCAGCGGCTACCGCGGCCTGCGGGGCCTCGGTCTCGCCTGCCTGGGCGGCGTGGCCCTGGCCCTGCTCCTCACCCAGTGGCTGCTGCCCGTGCTGCTGGAGAAGTGGCCCCTGGAAACGAAGCCTCCGGAGAAGAAGTGAATCCGCTGAACGAGCTGCTGCAGTCCCGACTTTTCGAGGGCCCGGTCCCCGCCGCCGAGGTGATGGCCCTGGGCCTCTACCACCCGGAACACGGCTACTACCGGCGCCAGGAGGGCCCCTGGGGCTTCGACGGCAAGGACTACTACACGGCCCTGGACCTGGGGCCCCTGCTGGGGCAGACCCTGGCCCTGCGGCTGGAGGCCGCCTGGGAGCGCCTGGGCCGGCCCGCGCGCTTCACCGCGCTCGAACCCGGCGCGGGCCGCGGCTGGCTGGGCCGCGATGTGCTGAACGCCGTCTCGGGTCCCTTCGCCGAAGCGCTGATCTATGTGCACCGCGACGACAACCCCGCCGCCCGCCGGGCGGCGGAAGAAGCCCTGGCGCCGTTCCTGGCGGCGAACCGCGCGCGATTCGCCGCCGAAGCTGAGCCCCTGGAATCCTTCACCGGCGCCATCTTCAGCAACGAGCTCTTCGATGCCCTGCCCGCCCAGCCCTGGCGCTGGGATGGCGAGCGGTGGACGCGCGAGGTGCTGACGCCGGCAGGTCCCGAGTGGCAGGCGGCGGATCCCGGCGAGGCCGGGGCCTGGTTCGCGGCACGGACCGACGGCCTGGAGCCCCGCGACGGCAGCATCTGGTGTGAGGCCCTGCCCGGCCTGGTGCATGCGTTGGCATCGCCCCTGGAGGCGGGCCTCTTCCTGACCGTGGACTACGGCGAAGCCGCGGACCGCCTGCTGGCCAAGGGGGCCGACCTGCGCCGCTACAAGGCCCACAGCGTGGATGGCAAGTGGCACGAGGACCTGGGTGAGGCCGACCTGACCGCCGATGTCGACTTCACGCGGCTCGCCACCCTGCTCGAACAGGAAGGGATGACGCAGCTCTCACACATGGAGCTGAGCAAGTGGATCCGCACCCATGCCCCCCTCGAACGGTGGGGCGCCGAATGGATGACGCTGCCCGCCCCCGAGCGCATGAAGCGCACCGAGAACCTCCTCCAGCTCACCCTTCCCGACATGATGGGCAGCCGGTTCCGGGTGCTGGAGGGGTGGAAGGGGCGGGTCGAGTAGCGACCTCTACCTCGTCGCGGCCCCCTGGCTTGCCGCTCGCATCATCGGCTGCTTTTGGGGACCGACCTCGGGTCCAGCCAGAGGCCGCTCCAGTCAACGGATGCGGAAATGCCCATCCGCCTGCCGGGACGCAGGAGCCGGCTCTGCCAATCCCCGTCGAGGGGCACGGCGAAGAAGCGCGGAGCCTCGGACTTCGGCTGGAACTTCAAGATGAGGAGATCATCGGTCCGCCGGGGAATGAGATCCCCGACCCAGCGGCGGTAGGCCACGCGGGCCTTCAAACTGCCGATGGCCTCGGCGGCCGCCGTGAGCGGCCGCCCGGGCTGGTTCAAGGACGGCTCCTGGTTGGCCCCGGGCCAAGCCTTCTTGGGGCCCGTCCAGAACAGGACCGTGCATTCCGGAGGAGCATTCAGCACCTGGATTTTGACGGTCAGCTCGGCGGACCCCTGGCTGGCCGGGGTTTCCCAGCGCCACAGGAAGGCGAGGCTCGCCAGGAGGAGGGCACTCCACAGGGCGTAGTACCAGCGCCGCCTGTAATGAATGGAACGGATCTGAATCATCGGTGACTCCGTGGCGAAGGCGACCCCTCTGGCCGGAACGCCCTCATGGTTGTTCCGGCCACCGGAGAAGGCCGAGGCCGCTGGGTCTTGCCGCGTCGTGGAACACGGTGTGGGTGGCCTTCTGGTAGTCCCCGGCCTTGGCTTCGTTGATGTTGGTGAAGACCTGGGGATTGCGGTCCATCAGGGGGAACCAGGTGCTCTGGAGCTGCACCATGACGCGGTGCCCCTTTTTGAAGGTGTGGAAGATGTCGTTCATGGACCAGGCCACGCGGGTGGGCTGGCCGGGCACGAAGGGGGCCGGGTGCTCGAGGCTGTCGCGGAACTTGCCGCGCATGACCTCGCCGCGCACCAGCTGCTGATAGCCGCCCATGGGGTTGGGCGTGCGATCCCAGGGCGAGCCGCCCTCATGGAAGTCGGGGTTCCTGAAGGCATCGGGATAGACATCGATGAGCTTCACCACCCAGTCGGCATCCGTGCCGGTGGTGGCCACGAAGAGCTCGGGCCGCAGGGGGCCGGCCAGGGTCAGATCCTGGGTCAGGGGCTCGGTCTGGAAGACCAGCACATCGGGCCGCCGCCCGGCGAAGCGCTGATCGGCGGTCATGTACTCCTTGGGCATGCCGATGGCGACCTGTTCGATGAAGGGCACGGGCTTGGCCGGGTCGGAGGTGAAGGCATCGGCCCCCCCATCGGCGGGGGGCGGCGCGAAGGACAGGCCTCCGCCGGGCTGGAGGTAGAGCCTGGCCTCCTTCGCCTGCTTCGGCGGCCAGGCCTCCAGCCGGTGCCAGCGGTTGGCGCCGGTCTCGAAGACCGTGGCCTTGGCGAGATCCGGGGCCTTCGCCTGCTTCAGGTGGTGCATGAAGAAGGGGAAGAGCACCTCGGCCTGGAACCAGTCCGAGGTGTCGGAACCGAACAGCACGGGCCCCAGGCGATCCCCCTTGCTGCGCTCCCAGCCGCCGTGGAACCAGGGGCCCATGACCAGGCGGTTGTCCGTGGCGGGGCTCTGGCGGTTCACGGTCTGGAACAGCTGGAGGGCGCCGTAGAGGTTCTCCGCGTCGAACCAGCCGCCCACGGTCAGCACGGCGGGCTTCACGGCCTTCAGCTGGGGCCGGAGGTTCCGGGCCTGCCAGAAGGCATCGTAGGTGGGGTGGTCCAGCATCTCGTTCCAGAAGGCCACCTCCTTCGTGTACTGCCGGGTGGCGGCCGTGGGGCCCAGGCGCAGGAACCACGCGTAGCCGTCCGAGGTGCCATGCTGGAGGGGCGTCGGGTACTTCTGGGTGGGCTCCGGGCGGGGCAGGCCGAAGCTCGTCATGAAGTTGAAGGCGTGGGGCAGCCAGAGGGCGCCGTTGCGGTGGAAGTCGTCGCCCGTGAACCAGTCCATGATCGGCGCTTCCGGCGAGACAGCCTTGAGGGCCGGGTGGCCCGACAGCATGCCCACGGCGGTGTAGAAGCCGGGATAGCTGATGCCCCATTGGCCCACGCGGCCGTTGTTCCGCTCCGCGTGCGCCAGCAGCCAGTCCAGGGTGTCGAAGGTGTCCGTGCTCTCATCCACCGCCGCCCCGCTGACGGTGCGCTGGGGCCGCATGTTCACGAACTCGCCTTCGGACATCATCCGGCCGCGCACATCCTGGTAGACGAAGATGAAGCCCTCTTCCTGGAACCGGGCCGAGGGGCCCAGGTGGGGCGGGAAGGCGGTCTCGCCGTAGGGCCACACGCTGTAGGGGGTGCGCTGCAGCAGGATGGGGTAGGTGCGGCGGGCATCCTTCGGCGTGTAGATGGCCGTGAAGAGCTTGACGCCGTCCCGCATGGGGATGAGGACTTCGCGTTTGGTGTAGTGCGCGCGCGGCGAGGCATCGGGGGCCCCGGGCTCCTGGGCCCGGGCGCCGACCAAGCCGCCCAATAAAACCAGCGGCAAGACCAGGGACGAAAGCGTGGCGCGCAGGGCGCGGATCAGGGTCACGGGGGCCTCGGGATGGAAGCATCATGGTATGCGGCATCGCGGGTTCTTGGGCGATTCCGGAGTCGATCCCTGTCATCGCAGCAATAAGGCTCGACCTGGGGAGGGGCTTTTGCTGAACTGGAGGGTGGCTCCGTCTGGGGCCCATCCAGCCCCCGGGGTCTTCGAGCCATGTCCCAGCCATCCTTCCTGCAACCCGCCGAGTGGGACCGCCACAGCGCCTGCTGGCTGGCCTGGCCCGGCCACGGGCACCTCTGGCGGGAGAACCTGGGCCCGGCCCAGGCGGAATGGGCGGCCCTCTGCGTGGCCATCGCGGAAGCGGGGGGCGAGGCCCTCGACATCCTGGTGCAGGATCCCGCCGCCGAGGCCGAGGCCCGCGCCGCCCTGACTCCGGTCCTCGGTCAAGCGCGCTTCCACCGGGTGCCCGTGGGCGACATCTGGCTGCGGGACACGGCGCCGATCTTCGTGAAGGAGGGCCGGGGCGCCCTGCACGCGGCCTGCTTCGGATTCAACGGCTGGGGCCGGAAGTATCTGCTGCCCGACGACGACCGGGTGGCGGGCCGGGTGGCGGCCCTCAGCGGCGCTCCGCGCACCGACCATGCCTGGGTTCTCGAGGGCGGCTCCGTGGAGGTCGATGGCGAGGGCACCGTGCTCACCACCCGCCAGTGCCTGCTCAACCCCAACCGCAATCCCGGCCTGGACCAGAGCGAGATCGAGGCGGCCCTGCGCGACGGCCTGGGCGCGGAAAAGGTGCTGTGGCTGGACGAGGGACTCCTCAACGACCACACGGATGGCCACATCGACACGCTGGCCCGCTTCGTGGCCCCGGGGGTGGTGGTGTGCATGCAGGCCATGGATCCGGCCGATCCCAATGCCGCCACCCTGGACCGCCTGGCCGCGGATCTGGCCGGCTTCACCGATGCGAAGGGCCGACGGCTCCAGGTGATCCGCATCCCCTCGCCGGGCGCGGTGCTCGACGAGGAGGGCGGGCTCATGCCCGCCAGCTTCGTGAACTTCTACATCGGCAATCGCAGCGTGGTGGTGCCCACCTACGGCACGCCCTACGATGAAGCCGCGGTGGCCGCCCTGGCGCCGCTCTTTCCGGGCCGTCGGGTCCTGGGCCGCTCCGCCCGGGCCATCCTCAGCGGCGGCGGCGCCTTCCATTGCATCACCCAGCAGCAGCCGGAGGTCCTGTGAAGCCCACGACCCGCGTCCGCGTCGCCGCCACCCAGTGCGCCTTCACGGGCAGTCTCGAGGAGAATGTGGCCCGGGTCGAGGCCCTGGTGCGCGAGGCCGCCGCCCGGGGGGCCCAGGTGATCCTGCCTTCCGAGCTCTTCGAGGGCTATTACTTCTGCCGGGAGGAGAAGGACGAGTTCTTCGACTGGGCCAAGCCCGCCGAAGGACATCCGACGATTGCGCGCTTCCAGGCGCTGGCGAAGGAGCTGGGGGTGGTGATTCCCGTCTCCTTCTTCGAGCGGGATGGCCACGCCTTCTACAACAGCCTGGCCATGGTGGACGCCGACGGCGCGCTGCTGGGCATCTACCGCAAGAGCCACATTCCGGACGGCCCCGGCTACGAAGAGAAGTTCTACTTCCGGCCTGGCAACACGGGCTTCAAGGTGTGGGACACCCGCTTCGGCAAGGTGGGCGTGGGCATCTGCTGGGACCAGTGGTACCCGGAGTGCGCCCGGGCCATGATGCTCCTGGGCGCGGAGATCCTGCTCTACCCCACGGCCATCGGCAGCGAGCCCGAGAACCCGGGCCTGGACACGAAGGATCTCTGGCAGCGGGCCATGGTCGGCCATGCCGTGTCGAATGTCGTGCCGGTGGTGGCCTCCAACCGCATCGGCCTCGAAGGCGACCAGACCTTCTACGGCCACTCCTTCATCGCGAACCACCGCGGCGACAAGGTGGCCGAGTTGGGCCGGGCGGATTCCGGCGTGATCACGGCGGACCTGGATCTGGATGAGATCCGGCGCCACCGCGCCTCGTTCGGATTCTTCCGGGACCGCCGCCCGGACCTCTACGGCCTGATCGCCAAGCCCTGACCTGATCCCTAGACCTTGAACTGCCCGACCAGGTGGTTCTGGCTGTCGGCGACGCGGGCCAGCTCGGCGGCGGTGCCGGCCACCTCGGCCACGGTCCGGGCCATCTCCTGGGTGGCCGTGGCATTGTGGGCCACGCGCTCGAGGTTGGTGTCGACCTGCTCGGCCACCTCGGCGCTGGTGCGGGCCTGCTCGTCGGCCGCAGCGCCCACTTCGAGGATCATCGCCGCCAGGCCTTCGATGTTCGACTCGATGGTGGCGAGGGCGTCCACGGTGGCGGCCACCATCTGCGCCCCCTGATCCACCGAGGCGTTGCTGCGCTCGATGAGCTCGCCGATCTCGCGGGCGGCGGCGCCGCTGCGCTCGGCCAGCTTGCGGACCTCCTCGGCCACCACGGCGAAGCCCTTGCCCATGGCGCCGGCCTTGGCGGCCTCGATGGCGGCGTTCAGCGAGAGCAGGTTGGTCTGCCGGGCGATGTCCTGGATGAGGCGCACGGCGGTCACCATGGTGGCGGCCACCGTCCGGATGTCCTCCATGGCCTTGGCGCTTTCGCGGCCCGCCCCGGAGCCCAGGTTCACGGCCGCGACGGCGGCCTCGGATTCCTGCTGGGAGCGCCGGATGTTGCCGGACACCTGCTCGATGGAGGCGGAGAGTTCGGTGACGGCCGCGGCCACCCGCTCGAACGCGGCGCGCTGGGCTTCGGAGTTCTGGGCGAGGGAGCTGCTGGTGGCGGCCATCTGCTCGCTGGAGGCGGAGAGCTGGGTGGCGCCGCTGGCCACGGAGCCCGAGGAGCCGGTGAGGTCCCGGAAGATGGTCCGCAGGCGGCTGTTGTAGGCGTTGAAGGCCGCGGCGGCCTGGCCCACCTCGTCCTCGCTGGCCACCGCCAGCTGGAGGGTCAAGTCGCTGCGCTGCAGGCCTTCGGCCAGGGCCTTCAGGGGCTGGGTGATGCGGAGGCTGAGGCGGTAGACCACCAGGAAGGTAACGATCCAGACGACGAAGGAGGCGGCGATGTTGAAGACGAAGGAGCGCCAGAGGGGCTGGGCCATGTCCAGCCCCTGCTCGACCAGGCCCGCGGCGCGCAGCTCCTGGTAGTTCCCCCAGGTGTCATGCAGGTTGAAGAATGCGTATCCGGCCATCGGCAAGGCAAGCATCAATAGCAGTTTACCGCGCACACTCAGGCGATCTGACCAGGACATCGACAACTCCATCGGGGCGAAACGGGCAACCCCTCCGCATCGGAGGACGGCGGGGGATTCTGAAATCTAGTTGAACAAGGCAAGGGTCGCGTCGAGGGTGCGGAGCACGCTCAGGATGTGGAAGGGTTCCACCACCAGATGATCCACTGCCCCGGCCGCGATGGCACGGTTCCGTTTCAGTTCGGCGTCCTCTTCCTGGCCGGCGAGGAGGACGGGCAGGGGGCAGCCTTCCTTCTTGACCAGCCGCCGGCACAGTTCCGAGGCGGTGCCCGCGCGGATCCGCTGGTGGATGATCACGAGCTTGACCCGGCCCCAGTCCCGCTCGCCGACCCCCAGGGAGGCGAGGCTGGGCCTGAGGAGGCCCTGGCTGCCGTCCAGGGCGGCCAGACCGTACTTGCGGCCCAGGGCCTCCGCCAGCCGGGCGCAGAGGGCCTCGTCCTCGGCCACCACGAGCAGGAGGGGGTCCTTGTCCACAAGCAGGCGGGGGGCGGCGGAGGCGCGGGTGGGATCCGGCTTGCCGGGGATCCGCGTGGCCTCCAGACCTCCCGGGTTGAAGCGGGAGCGGTCCTTCTGTTCCTGGCGGTGCCGCGCCTCCATCACCCACTGGCGGTAGCGTCCCACCAGCTTCGGGTCGGCCGAATCCAGGATGCGCAGGCCCCAGACCCGCTCGCCGAAGTAGGCCACCCGGACCGGCAGGGCCAGGCTGTCCCCCACGGCGGCGCGGAGCTCCACGGTGGAGGTGGCGTTGAGCCTCAGCATGTCGCCCAGGATGCGCGTGCCTTCCGGCGGGGCCAGCTCCAGGCCGTCTTCTCCGAACGCCGTGGCCGTGCCGTCCCGCACATTGTTCTGCTGGTCCCCGAAGGCGCAGGGCACGGGCCGGTCCGGGGAGAAATCCGCAAGCCGGTGGGTGTCCAGGGCCCGCAGCAGGCGAGGCAGGGTCACATGGCAGGCCTCCGCGCCGTGGATCCGGCCGTGGCCCTGGAAATCCACCACGGCCTCGAAGGGCAGGCCCCGGTCCAGCAGGTTCAGGGTGAGCCGGGAGCCGGGTTTCAGGCGCCACTGGCCCCGCTCCACCTCCGAGATGCCGAGGATGACCCGGTCCGAGGCCTCGGCCAGCACGCGGAACTCGCCCTTGAAGGCCCCGAAGTGCAGCTCCACCTTGTCCTCGGCCTCGCAGAGGCGCTGGAACACCATGCGGATGGCTTCGTGGTCTTCCTTGTTCAGGCTGCGGCTTCCCATGTCCCGCCTATCGGGTGAATGCCCCGCAACTCAAGCTTCGCCCAGGATTTCCGCCACGGCCGAGTAGGGATCCAGGGCCCGGTCGGCGATGGCCTGGATGGCGGCCTCCACGCGGGCCGGCCCCGCCTGGGCCTTGGCCCGCCGCAGGACCTCCTCCGCCAGCAGGGACTCGAACCGGAGGCGGGCGCGCTCTCTCGCCTTGGCGGCCAGCCCCCCGTGGGCCCGCAGCCAGCGGCCGTGGTCCCCCGCCCGGTCCAGCAGCGCCTGGATGCCCTCGCCCTGCTGGGCCACCGTGCGCAGCACGGGGGGATCCCAGTCCCGGGGCATGGCCAGGGACTTCATGGCCTCGATCTCCCGTTCCACCTGGTCCGCCCCATCGCGGTCGGCCTTGTTGATCACGAAGAGATCGGCCACTTCCATGATTCCGGCCTTGATGGCCTGGATCTCGTCGCCCATGCCCGGCACCAGCACCACGCAGCAGGTCTGGACGCAGGCCACCACATCGACCTCGTCCTGGCCCACGCCCACGGTCTCGACGAGGATCGTGCCGAAGCCGGCGGCATCCAGGATGTCGATGGCGTCCTGGGTGGCGCGGGCCAGGCCGCCCAGGGCGCCCCGGGTGGCCATGCTGCGGATGAAGATGCCGGGGTCGGCCGCGATGCGCTGCATGCGGATGCGGTCGCCCAGGATGGCGCCGCCGCTGAAGGGCGAGGTGGGATCCACCGCCAGGATGCCCACCTTCTGGCCCTGGGCGCGGAGGGTGCGGGCCAGCTGGTCGGTGAGCGTGCTCTTGCCGGCGCCGGGGGCACCCGTGATGCCGATCACGACTGCCCGGCCCAGGTGGGGCCAGAGGCTGGCCATGAGGGGCCGGGCTCCCGGGTGGCCGTTCTCCATCCACGAGATGGCGCGCCCCACGGCGCGCGGCTCGCCGCGGCGCAGGGGCTCCAGAAGCTCGAGGGGGGAGGCCATGAGCCCAGCATGCCAGCACCCCGCCAGGACCGGAACTCGCCCCCCGGGTCTGGATGCGGTACTCTGATTGTTCCGGCCCCGGCCGCTGTGGGACCAACACGATGATCAAAGGGCCGAAACCCTCCAATGACCCCGAATCCGGGGAGGCGGTTCCCGCAACCGCCCCGGCGAAGCCCCCGGTCCTGCTGACCAAGCGGGTGGCCGTGGCCCCGCCGGATCCCAAAGCCCCCCGGGAGAAGATCTGCGCGGAGTGCGGCATGCACTTCAGGGTCGAGACGGGCCAGAAGTTCTACCTCTGCCCCGACTGCTACCGGCGCTCCTTCACCTACAAGCGGAAGGGCGGCAAGGACGCGGCCCGCATCCTCACCCACATCACCTGTGCCGTCTGCGGGGGCCAGGAATACCTGCCCTTCGTGCCGGAGGATCCCGCGAAGGCCCTGTGCCGTGCCTGCTACGCCAAAGAACGGCCGGAACCAAAGCCCGCCTCCGGGCATCCCCGTCGTTGACCCTGGAGTCCTCATGCGTCTGATCTTTCTGCCCCTCGTGCTCGGTGCCACCCTCCTGTCCGCCCAGGGTGCCAAGGCCAAGCCCACCACCAAGCCCGCTGCCAAGGCCGCCGCCAAGACGAATCCCGATGCCGAAGCCGCCCGCCAGGCCTTCCGCCAGGTGCTCGATGCGGTGGATGCCGGCTGGTTCGGCCAGCCCTACCAGGGCATCACCTCCGTGCAGATGCAGGGCACGCTCGGCGTGACCCTCAGCGGCGCCGCCGTGAACCAGAAGGTGGACAGCCTCAGCCAGGGCCAGGTGAAGGGCAACAGCCAGGGCGGCCAGGCCAACCTCCGGGTCAAGGGCATCTACTTCGCCAACGGCGACTTCAAGACCGACCTGGCCGGCGACTTCGGGACCATGCTCTACACCCGGCGCGGCAACCGCGGCTTCCTCTACAGCAAGGAGCAGAACGCCTACACCACCCGCGTGGACATGCCGCCCTCCGATGCCCCCACGACTTTCATGACCTGGTTCCGGCAGACCCTCAACGACATCCGCACCGTCTATGTGGACGCCCCCACCTTCCAGCCCAGCCTGGCCGGTGAGGACTCCGCCGGGGGCCGCATCCTCCAGCGCATCGTCTTCAACGCCCCCACCCAGCCCTGGGACGCGAAGAAGCGCGAGCAGAGCCTGGCGCAGAGCCTGGGCTTCTGGAAGCGCGGCCGCCTGGAGGTGATCGTGGACAAGGCCACCAAGCTGCCCCAGCGCCTGGAGTTCCGCAACGACGAGCAGGGCGTCCAGACCCGCATGGACTTCAGCTACGGCGCCGGAGGCAAGCTCCAGTCCGTCAATGTGGGCAACAGCAGCCGCGGCTTCGAAGGCCCGGGCTGGCTGCGACTGGGCTACGGCGGCGACGGCCTCATGTCCAATGTGGCGGGTGAGCTGGCCAGCCAGGACAAGCGCATCTCCTTCGCCATGGACCTGGCCTGGTCCAAGACCCGCACCGCCGCCGACATCGCCGCCATCCCCCCCGCCGGCGCCACCAAGCGCGGCCGCGAGGAGATGGAAACCCAGCTCCTGGTGGGCCTCGCCGGCCGCATCTTCGACCTCCAGCGCGCCGGCCTCAACCTCCGCAGCGTCGCGATCAGCGGGAAGTAGCGGTACACTGGTGTCATCGGAGCGTGGCGCAGCCTGGTAGCGCACCTGCTTTGGGAGCAGGGGGTCGAGAGTTCGAATCTCTCCGCTCCGACCAAGAAAAGGGGGCCCTCCGGCCCCCTTTTCTTGGTCGGAAAAAGAGCCGTGATTCGAACGCTCGAGTGGGATCGCGGAGGCGCCACTTGATGTGGCGCTGGAGCGATACCGGCGGCTGGCGAAGCCAGACGCAGTTCGAATCACGACCGGGCGAGGCAGTCCGAAAGGCGGAGGTGCCGCCGTTAATTGACCCTGTAGTATTCTTTTTGTCCCGGGGCGGATCTCCTCCCGTCCCGATGGAGAGCCTGATGCCATCCGAGCGCTGGCGGGAGCAGTACGAGACCGGGCTGGAGCCCATCGATGCCCAGCACCGGGGGCTGTTCGAGGCCCTGGACCGGCTGGCCGGGGCGCTCGGCTCCGCGGCCGAGGGGCGGAGGGATGAATCCCGGGTGGACGAGGAGCTGGCCTTCATCGTCCAGCACATCATCCGGCACTGCCAGACCGAGGAATCCCTCATGAAGGAGATGGGGTTCCCCGGGCGTCTTGCCCATGCGGAGCAGCACCTGGAGCTGATCCACCAGGCCCGCGACCTCCAGTACCGGCGGCTCAAGGGGCAGCGGGTGGATCTGGAGGTGGTCGCGTTCCTGGGGGCCTGGCTGGATCACCACATCTGCGAGTCGGACCTGGCCTATGTGGCGTACCTGAAGGATCACCGGAGCGCCTGAGGAAAAGCGCTCCAGTGATCTGATCCGGGGCTCCCCGACCTCACCAGATCGGGGCGACCTCGGGGCTCCGCGCCACCAGCTGAGTCGCGGCCTGGACGATGGCGTCGGCCTGGGGGGTGAAGGCCTGCTCCAGCGGGTAGCTGGACGGGGCCGGTGCATCGGGACCGGTGAGCCGCACGACGGGCGCCTTGAGGGCGTCGAAGGCCTGCTCGGACAGGAGGGCCGTCACTTCGGCCCCCACGCCGCAGAGCCGGCTGGCTTCGTGCACCACCACGGCCCGGCCGGTCTTGCGGACGGAGGCGAGGATGGTCGCCTCGTCCAGGGGCTTCAGGGTGCGCAGGTCGATGACCTCGGCGGAGACGCCCTGCTCCGCCAGCGTCTCGGCGGCGGCGAGGCAGGTGTGCACGGTCTTGGCGTAGGAGATGAGGGTGACCTCCGTGCCCTCCCGCCGGATGGCGGCCTGGCCCAGGGGCACGAAGACCTCGCCCTCGGCCACCTCGCCGGGGACGAAGGCCAGGGCCATGTCCATGAAGAAGAGGACGGGATTCTCGTCGCGGATGGCGGCCTTCATGAGGCCCTTGAAGTCCTCCGGCGTGGAGGGCATCACCACCTTGAGGCCGGGGCTGTGGACGAACCAGGCCTCCAGGTTGTGGTTGTGCTGGGCGCCCACGGTCCACCCGCCGCCGGTCATGGTGAGCACCACCATGGGGAACGAGAACTGGCCCCCGGACATGTAGCGCAGCTTGCCGGCGCTGTTCACGATCTCGTCCATGGCGAAGCAGAGGAAGGGCGCGAAGAGCAGGTCCACCACCGGGCGCAGGCCCGTGGCGGCGGCCCCGGCGGCCGTGCCGGCGATGATGCCCTCGGCGAGGGGGGTGTTGCGCACGCGCTGGGGCCCGAAGGCGTCCAGCAGGTGCTTGCGCTTGGTGGCGACGCCTTCGCCGAACATCAGCACGCGGGCATCGCGGTGCATCTCTTCGGCTACGGCCTGGTCGAGGGCTTCATGGGCGGTCATCAGGGACATGGGGGCTCCTCAGGCGTAGACGCCGGCGGTGAGTTCAGAGGGATCGGGGTAGGGGGAGGCGGTGGCGAAGTCCGCGGCCGCTTCCATGGCGGCGCGAGCGTCGGCGCGGAGGGCTTCGAGGCCCTCCCGGGTCAGCTCGCCGGAGGCCAGGAGGCGCTCCTCCAGGCGGGCGATGGGGTCCTTGGCCAGCCAGGTCTGGATCTCGGCGGGATCCACATAGGACTGGTCATGGGGCTCCATGTGGCCCCGCTGGCGATAGGTCCAGGCTTCCAGGAGGAAGGGGCGGCGGGTGGCACGCACCTGCGCCGCGGCGCGGGTGGCGGCTTCCAGCACGGCTTCCGCGTCGTTGCCATCCACCGTGAGGCTGTCCATGCCGTAGGAGGCGGCCCAGGGGGCGATGTGATCGCCCACCATGGTCTCCTTGCGGTGCACGAAGGCCTGCCACTGGTTGTTCTCGCAGACATAGAGCACCGGCAGATTCCACACGGAGGCCAGGTTCAGCGATTCGTGGAAGATGCCTTCGCAGGCGGCGCCGTCGCCGAAGAAGCAGACCACGATGCCCTCGCCGCCGAGCAGGCTGCGCGAGAGCGCCACGCCGGGGGCCAGGGAGAGCTCCCCGCCCACGATGGTGGAGGTGAGGATGACCCCCAGCTCCTTGGCGGAGATGTGCAGGGTGCCGCTGCGGCCCTTGCAGTAGCCCGTGCTGCGGCCCATGACCTCGGCCAGGAGGCGGCCCGGATCGGCGCCGCGGGCCAGGAGGTGTCCGGCGCTGCGGTGGTTGGTGAGGATCTGGTCGTCGGGGTGGAGGGCGGAGACCACGCCCACGGCGGTGGCCTCCTGGCCCACGGAGGTGCAGACATGGGGGAAGGGGCCCCGTTCATGGAAGGCCACGATCTTTTCTTCGTAGGCCCGGATGCGGAGCATGGCCCCGAGCAGGTCGAGGCGGGTGGGGGCGGGTCGGGAGGGGTGCATGGCGTCCTCGGGGATGGGAGGTCAGTGGGAGGGAAGGAGCGGTGCGTCGGCGATCCAGCGGCGGAGGTGGTCCACCGCCGCCTGGTCCACCAGGACCGAGCCCAGGGGGGGCATCTGGGAGAGGGCATGGCGCGAGGCCATGCGGTGGAGCAGCGTGCTGCGCTCCGGGTGGCCGGGGCTCAGGATCCGCGAGTCCGCCTGACCGGGAATGCGGTAGGAGCCGGGTTGATCCAGGGTCGTGCGGAGGGCGGCCCGGGGGCGGAGGTCCAGCTGGAGGCCCGGGATGGGCCGGTCGGCACGGTGGCAGGCGGCGCAGTTGGCCTGGAGGTAGCCCAGCGCCGTGCGGGCGGCCGGGGTTTCCGCGGCGATGCGGGGCGGGCGGCTCAGCAGGTCCGGGCGGGCGCCCCGCAGGAGGTGCCGGGCGACCAGGTCGTCGAGGGTGATCATGCCCGGCTGCAGGGCCTCCGCGTGGAGGGCGCCGGGATCGCGATCCGGCGAAAGCTGGAGGGCGTTGAAGCCCAGGATCTCCACCTGCTCCCGGCCGTGGCAGCCGCGGCAGTCCTCCCGGGAGGGGATGCTGTGGCGCAGGCCGGGGGCGATCTCGGCGGCCTCCGGCTGGCCGTCCTCGGGCACGAGCGTGGCGTCGGTCTGGGCCTCGTTCCAGGCATAGCTGGCGAAGACCCAGGTCGCCGGGCCGGTCTTCCAGATCAGGCGCGTCTCCACCTTGCGGCCGCCGAAGCGGAACTCCTTCCAGGCCTTGGTGCCCACCGGGAGGACCCAGCCCTCCTCGTCGCGCCCGTCGATGGCCGTCCCCGCCGGGAGGTGGAGCCACCGGGACTTGGCGGCGCCATCGGTCCATAGCGGGTACTGGGGCGCATAGGCCAGGTGCCGGGCGTCCACCACCCCGGAGGCGGCATAGAGGCCGGTCTGGGACAGCAGGCGGGGCGGCTGGGGGAGGGCCCGGGGGAGGGTCCGGGCAGCCCCCGGCACCAGGCCGAAGGCCGCCAGGGCGGCGAGGAGGAGTGCGCGCATGGCCGGACTCGGCTCAGTGCATGGGGATGGGCGTCGCGGCCGGCTCGATGGGGGCGGGCACGCGGTTGTGGATGGCGGGGATGGACTGCAGGTAGGCGAAGATGGCCTTCAGGTCCGGCTCGCTGACGAGCTGGAGGTTCTGGATGGGCATGGGGGGCAGGATGCGGCGGCCCTGGCCCAGGTGCCGGCCCGTGCGCACCATCTGGAGGAACTGAGCCTCGGTCCAGCTGCCCAGGCCGGTTTCCTTGTCGGGGGTGAGGTTGGCGGTGTAGGTCACGCCCCAGGGGCCGGTGAAGGCCGTCATGCTCAGGGAGCCGACCCAGCCCCAGGGGCCTTCCGCCAGCTTCGGCGCCGGGGGCATCTTCAGGCCCTCGGGATGCCCGGAGAGCATGCGGGTCATGTCCGGCTCGGGGCCCTTGGGACCCATCTTGAGGGGGGTGTGGCAGTCGTGGCAGCCCGAGATCGAGACCAGGTAGGCCCCGCGCTGGATGACGGACTTGCCGGGAGTGCCGGCCTGGGCCAGGGCGACGCCGAGCAGGGCCAGGACGAAGGGGCGGGTCAGGGACATGATTCACCTCATCAGGGGTCGGGGGGGTTCAAAGCCCGATGAGGGGTTTATCGCATCAAGTCGGATTGGTTTATGTCTTTTTTCCACCCTTAAGGAAGAATTAGCAAGCCTTTAAGGATGTTTTAAGAAAGGGCAGGTCGGGGGGTCAGGCCCCGGGGTCCATGTCTTCGAGTTCCAGGGGCCGGTCGACCACCAGGCGGAACCGCCCCCGCCCCGTCTTCTCCATCTGGACGCAGGCCTGGTGTTCCGCCAGGCGGCGGTGCAGGAGGACCAGGCGGGCCTCCAGGTTGTCGCTCTGGTCCGGCAGGCGCACCCGGGGGTCGGCGCGCAGCTCGCGGTTGCTGAACTGGGTGCGCCCCAGGGCCTGATGATCCTTCAGCAGGGTCCACAGGATGCTCCCGGCCACCCCCTTGATGAGGTAGTCGTCGCCCAGGAAGACGCTGTCGTTGGCGGGATAGTGCCGCACCCGCAGGGGCGCGCCCTCGGGGTGGGGCGGCTGCCCCGCCGCGGGTTGGGTCTCCTCCCCCAGCTCCAGCTCGGCCAGGAACAGGCGGAAGAGGCCCCCCACCTGGGTGGCCAGGGCCACGAGGGCATCCTCATCGGCGTGGGAGAAGCGCATGTCCGCGGGGCTTTCCACGAACAGCACGCCGATGGGTTCCCGGGCCCCGGGGATGGGCACCGCCAGCTGGCTGCCCGGCGCCGCCAGGCCCGGGAAGGGGATCGCGGTCTCCAGGAGATCGCCCAGACCGCGCTGCTCGGCGCCTTCGCGCATGGCCCGGCCGTAGGCGTACTCGGAGGTCATGTGCGAGATGCGGATGGGCACCCGTTCGCGGGCGGCCATGCCGATCACCCCCTCGCCCAGCGGGATCTCGGAGCCCACGCCGGAAGTCTCGTAGCCCCGGCTGGCCACGGTGTAGAGCCGGGACCGGCCTGGATCCAGCATCATGACCAGGGCGTGCTCGATGGCGAAGTGCTCCAGGAGGCCGTCGAGCAGGGCGTCGAGCAGGGACTCGGCATCCGGGCTGGCCGGCAGGCGCTCCATGCAGGCCCTGAGGGCCGAGAGGCCGTCCACGGCTGGGATGGGGGCCGCCACCGTGCTGCCGGGCACCACTTCCACCCGCTCGATGCGGTAGATGTCGGAGCCCAACAGGCGGAACACGCCGCTCATGCCCGTGTGCGAAGCGATGCCGGCGAGCTTGGCCTTCATGGACTCGAAGACGGGACCCGTCGTTTCCGTCCGCTGGTAGGTGAGGTGGACCCGGTACTGCTGGGCGGTCTGGGGGTGGATGAGGCCCAGGGTGGCCCGGGGGTTGGCCAGGATGTTCTGGCGGGTGCGGTTGAAGAACTGGTAGGACAGGGCCAGGTGATTCCGGTCCAGGTACTGGCCCTGGGACATGTAGGCCACATTGGGCGTTCCGTCGGCCGCGCAGGTGGAGACCACGCCGGGGATGTCGCCGTCGAGGCAGTCGCGGAGGGCGCGGGTGGGGAGCATCAGGCCCCCGGGGCCCAGGGGGAGCCGGCCGGGGCTCCCGGGGTCTGGTTGAAGGCGGCTTCCGGCGTGAAGGTCAGGGCCACCAGGCCGGCGTCCGGGCAATCGAGGAAGGTGCGGACCATGGGTTCGGTGAATCCCAGGGGCAGGAGGCACTGGACGAAGGCCGTGCGGTAGGCGGCCACCCGCGCCAGGTCCCCCTCGGCCAGCGGCACCCGGCGGGCGTCGGAGCCCTTGACCTGGACCGTCCGGTGCGTGGGGGGGTCGCTGAAGACCACGGCCAGCTTGCCGGATCGGGCGACATCCCGCAGCAGGTCGACGGCCTGGGGCTCGGCGAAGAAGACTGTGACGAGGTCCGTTCCGGGATCCACGCGGCAGCCGAGGACCCGGCACTGGCTGGGCGTCCCGTCGGCGCTCCCTGAACCCGCATTCATGGAGATGCCGCTCGTCATGAAACGCACGAGCTCCGGATCGAGGTGGAAGGAGGCATCAGGGGACATGGAGGGAAAAGTCTAGCGGGTCTGGGTGGATGGATGGGCGCCACCGCGTTTCGGGACCTATTCTTTCGGAGCGTCCCCCTGGGGGGAATGGGCATGCAGATCGGCGGCATCCAGAGTGCTTCTACAACTTCGGGTCCCAGCGCCCTGAAGGCGCTCGCCTATGACCCGAGGGACACCAACCAGGACGGTGTCGTTTCGGCCGCCGAAGATCAGGCCTACGCCCTGAGGCACCCACAGCTGGAGATCCTCAAGCGCCTGCGGGAGGGCCGCTCGTCCTCCAGGGCGGAGGCGGCCACTTCGACCCCATACAGTCCCAGGGAGACGCCCAACCTGGTCGCGGCCAGCGACCCGCGGGATGCCAATCGCAACGGCCAGGTCTCGCCGGCGGAGGACCTGGCCTACGCCTTGGCCCATCCAAAGGAGGACCCGTTCGGGCCCGCCTCCCGGAAGGCACCCGTCGACGAGCGTTCCTACGGTCCGCAGGGGAGGCCGCGCGCCGGGCTCAGCGCGAGGACCGGCGCGTTCGATGTCCTGGCCTGATTCGAGTCCAGCGGAGGGGTAGAGAGGCCGATCCGGTTCACGCTGGCCTCGAACGCATCCGGCTGTGCCGTCTGCCGGTCTCGCTCCGGCGCGACATCAAGTCGCGCCTCCACGATCCCATTCGACGCTGGATCCTGGCCGCGTCCGCGCGGCCGGGGCTGGCCCGAGTCCAGCCAGGCGCACTTGGTGCGCCTAGCTGGACTCGAACCAGCGACCTACGGCTTAGAAGGCCGTTGCTCTATCCACCTGAGCTATAGGCGCGCGAGGGATAGTCTAGCGGGTCGGGGGTGGATGGGCCTTGCCGGTGGCATGGCCCTAGACTGGGGCCTTCCAGGAGGAGCCCATGCCGGAATCCCTCGATCCGATCCAGGAGGAGGTCCAGGACCATGCGGGCGACAGCCGCCTGAACGGGTTCATCGCGCTTTTCGTGGCCGTGGTGGCGACCTTCATGGCCCTGTGCAATGTGAAGGACGGCAATGTCGTCCAGGCGATGCAGCAGTCCCAGGCCAGAGCGGTGGACCAGTGGGCCTACTACCAGAGCAAGAGCACCAAGCAGCACATCGCTGAGAACGCGGTGGAGATGCTGAGGGTCCAGCTCGACATGAGCCCCGGATTGAAGCCAGCGGCGCAGGCCAAGGTGGAAGCCCGCATCGCCGCCCAGGAAGCGGCCGCGAAAAAGTACGAACGGGAAAAGGAGCAGATCAAGGCCGAGGCGGAGCAGGCCGCCAAAGACTACGAGGCGATGAATGTCCATGACGACCAGTTCGACCTGGCGGAGGCCTGCCTGAGTGTGGCCGTGGCGCTGGCGGGGGTCACGGCCCTCACCCGGAAGCGGTGGCTCTTCGCCGTGGCGGGGGTCTTCGCGAGCATCGGCCTGATCTTCGGTCTGGCGGGATTCCTCCACTGGAACCTGCACTCCGAGGTGATGGCCAAGCTTCTGGGTTGAGGTTCATCGCTCAGATGAAAAAGGGGGCCCAGGAGGCCCCCCTTTTTGCCTTCCACAGATCTCAGAAGTGGACCTGCAGCTGGGCCATGGGGGCGGTCACCCGCTTGTTGGTGAGGGGGGCGGGACCGTCGTGGTTCTGGCCGCCGAACTTGTTGTTCCAGTACTCGAAGCCGCCACCGACGAAGACCTTGCCCTTGGTGCCGAAGACGGGGCTGATGTCCACGAGCAGGGAGAGGTTGGCCAGGGTCTCGGGCTTGGTCTCGACGCCGAAGCCATCCTTGCCCTTGGCGCCCACATAGTTGGCGTAGCCCTTGAACTCGGCGCCCACGGTGCCCATCTGGAAGGGGATGCCCCAGGCGGCGGAGATCAGGTAGGTGGTCTTGAAGTCCACGGATTTGCCCACGATGCCGTTGTAGTTCTGTTCGTGGCAGGCCCAGACGCCGAGATCCAGGAAGCCGCTGGGCATCTTGAAGTTCAGGGTGGGGCCCAGGACGAGGAAGCGCTTCTTGGAGGCGAAGGCGTTGTCCTTCGCGTTGAAGTCGAACCCGCCGGTGACGGAGATGTCGCGCACGGGGCCGAAGCCGAGATCCTTCTTGTGGATCTTGCCCAGGCTCAGGGAGCCGCGGTAGACCACATACACTTCGTTGGCGCCGGTCTTCCCGCCGTTGGCGGGGTCGTTCTTGTCGGACATGAGCATGTCGGCGTTGAAGAAGTTCGAGCCGTAGGCCCAGCCGCTGACATGGCTCAGCTGCACGATGTTCTTCTCCACAGTGCCGTCGATGCCAGGCTCGCGGAACTGCGTGCCGGTGCGGTAGCCGATGAAGGTGTCGCTCCAGTCGGCGGCGGCGATGGGAAGGGCTGCGGCCGCGAGGAGGGCGAGGGCGAGTTTGGTCATGGATGCTCCGGGAAGGAAGGCGGGTCCTAGGCGGACAGGAAGAGAAGCTTGAGCAGGAAGATGACGGAGAGCACGAGGATGATCGGGTTGATCTCCTTGAAGCGCCCGGTCGCGGCCTTCAGCACGGTGTAGGCGATCATGCCGAGGGCGATGCCGTTGACGATGGAGAAGGTGAAGGGCATGACGATCACGGCGAGGTAGGCGGGGATGGCATCCGTGACATCGTCGAAGCGGATCTCCTTGATCTCCGACAGCATGAAGAAGCCGATCATCATGAGCGCCGGGGCGGTGGCCTGCAGGGGCACCATCAGGAAGAGGGGCGACAGGAAGAGCGCCAAGGCCAGCCAGCCGGCCACCACCAGGGCCGTGAGGCCCGTCTTGCCGCCCTCGGCCACGCCCGACGCGCTCTCGATGTAGGCAGTGATGGCGGTGGTGCCGAACATGGAGGCGAAGGTGGTGCCCACGGCGTCGGCCATGAAGGCCTTGGAGGCGCCTGGGAACTTGCCCTCCTTGTCCAGCAGCTTGCCCTGGGCGCCGATGCCCATGAGCGTGCCGATGGTGTCGAACATGTCCACGAAGAGCAGGGTGAACAGGATGATGAAGATGTTCAGCATGCCGCCCAGGGACTTGGTCCAGCTCCAGTCGTACTGGAACATCTTCGGCCAGCTCGGGATCTGGAACAGGGTGCCCTTGGGCAGGTGGGTGAAGCCGCCGCCCCAGCTCACGGGCAGCAGGCCCACCAGGGTGATGGCGAGGATGCCCAGGAGGATGGCGCCCTTCACGCGCTTGGCCACCAGCACGGCGATGAGGAAGAGGCCCACCACGGACCAGAAGGCCGGGGTGAGATGGCCGTGATCCCAGAACTTCGCGATGAAGAGGTTGTTCACATCGTGCAGGCCGAATAGGGCCGAGGGGTCGTTCTTCAGCACGGGGAAGATCGTGTCCGCGTCGAACTTCAGGCCCACCTGAGTGACGCCGGAATCCACGAAGCCGATGATGGCGATGAAGAGGCCGATGCCCACGGAGATGCCCTTCTTCAGCGAGAAGGGGATGGCGTCCATGAAGGCTTCCCGCACCTTCATGGCGCTGAGGAAGATGAAGACGATGCCCTCCAGCAGCAGGGCCGTGAGCGCCACCTGGATGGTGTAGCCCATGCCGCCCTGGTTGGCGGGCGCGCAGACGGTGAACGCGAAGAAGGCCGAGAGGCCGATGCCCGAGGCGAAGGCGATGGGCAGGTTCGCGTAGAAGGCGCCGATGAGGGTGGAGAGGATGGCGCACACCACGAAGGCCGTGAAGCCCTGGGCCGGCGCGATGCCCGCCACCTTCAGGAAGGCGTTGGGGATCAGCGAGATCACATACGCCATGGAGATGAAGGTGGTGGTACCCGCGAGCACCTCCGTGGCCACGGTCGTGCCCCTTCCCTTGAGGTTGAAGAACCGTTCCATGCCGAGCTCCTTTGAATCAGGGTTGGGTGTCGCTGCCGGGGGTCTGGGCGTCAGTGCTGGGGATCGGGGCGTCGTTGCTGAGGCCGAGCTGGTCGAGGCCCCAGAAGAGCAGGCTGAGGGCGATGGCCACCACCGTGCCCAGGGCCATGCCCTTGAGCTCCACGGTGCCCACCTTCACCGCCGCGCCGCTGATGCCGCTGATGAGCACGACGGAGGTGAGGATCAGGTTGCGGGACTGGGTGTAGTCCACCTTCTTCTCGATAAGCATGCGGATGCCCGCGGCCGCGATGACGCCGAAGAGCAGGATGCAGACGCCGCCCATGACGGGCACCGGGATGCTCCGGATGAGGGCCGCGAGCTTGCCGGAGAAGGAGACCAGGATGGCGATGCAGGCCGTGCCGCCGATGACCCACACGCTGTAGACCTTGGTGATGGCCATGACGCCGATGTTCTCGCCGTAGGTCGTGTTGGGTGTGGCCCCCACCAGGCCCGACAGCACATTGGAGAGGCCGTCGCCCAGCAGGGAGCGGTGCAGGCCGGGATCCTTCATGAGGTCCTTGCCCACGATGTTCCCGGTCACCACCAGGTGTCCCACATGCTCCGCCAGCACCACCAGCGTGGCCGGCAGGATGATGAGGATGGCCTGCAGGTTGAAGGTGGGCGCGTAGAGGGTGGGCACCTGGAACCAGGGAGCCAGGCGCACCGCCTGGAAGTCCACGACGCCGAGGCCCAGGGAGATCAGATAGCCCGCGATGACGCCCAGCAGCACGGGGATCACCGCCAGGAAGCCCCGCAGCAGGATGGACGCCAGGATGGTGACGGCCAGGGTGGACAGCGACACCACCAGCGCCAGGCGCAGCGGCATGCCCAGCACCGCGGGGCCGGCGGTGAGGCCCGCCATGTTGGTGGCCACCGGGGCCAGCTCCAGGCCGATGATGGCCACGATGGCGCCCATGGCGGCCGGGGGGAAGATGATGTCGATCCACCGCGTGCCCGCGACGCGCACCACCTGGGAGACCAGGATGAAGATGAGGCCGAAGACGATGAAGCCCCCCTGGGCCGCGGAGTAGCTCAACCCCGCCGCCAGCACGGCGAAGACCGGGGAGAGGAACGCGAAGCTGGAGCCCAGGTAGGCGGGGATGCGGCCCTTGGCCACCACCAGGTAGATCAGCGTGCCCACGCCGTTCATGAGCAGGCAGGTGGCCGGGTTCACCTTGAAGAGGAAGGGCACGAGCACCGTGGCGCCGAACATGGCGAACAGGTGCTGGAGGCTCAGGGGCACGGTCTGCAGCAGGGGCAGGCGTTCATCGACGTCGATGGTGCGGCGCAGCATGGAAACCTCGGCAGGTGGGCCCTCCCGGGGAACGCTTAAAAAAAAGCGCCGGTCTCCGGAACCATGGGTGGCTGCGGGGATCGGAAAGGACAGGGGGCACCCCCATCCTTTCCGGACCCAAGGCCTGCAGGGGTCACATATTGTTTTTTACAAGCGCTCTGGGCTCGGGCTGGCCGCCTGCCTGGGGTCGGTCAGCGGGATCCCCGGTTCCGGCCCGTGGGGGAGGTCCGGACGACCCTGACTTCCTCCGGGGCCCGGCCCCCCTTCTTGAGGAACTGCTTGGTCGACATGAACTCCAGCAGGGCTTCGAAGGCGTCCGCCGGCAGGGGCCGGCCCAGGAGGAATCCCTGCAGGCAGTCGCAGCCCAGCAGCTCCAGCATGTCCCGCTGGCCCTCGGTCTCCACGCCTTCGGCCACCACGGTGAGGTGCAGGCTGTGGGCGAGCTGGATCACCGCGCGTACGATGTTCTCGGACGAGGTCTGCGGATCCTCGGACTGCAGGGCCGCCGTGAACGACTGGTCCAGCTTCAGGGTCGTGATGGGCAGGCGCTGGAGGTAGCTGAGGGAGCTGTATCCCGTGCCGAAATCGTCGATGGCGATCCGGGTGCCGATCTCCCGCAGCCGGTGGAGGGGCACCAGGTCCTCGTGGTCCTGCCGCATCACCATGCTCTCGGTGAGCTCCAGCTCCAGGCACTTCGGATCCAGGCCCGTGTCCGCGAGGGCCTTGGCCACGCAGGCGTCCCAGTCCCCGTTGGCGAACTGGAGGACTGACACATTCACCGCGAGGAGCAGGGGGGTGGGGCTGATGGCCTGCCACTTGGCCATCTGGCCGCAGGCCTCCCGGAGCGCCCACTCGCCGATGGGCAGGATGAGGCGGCTCTCCTCGGCCAGGGGGATGAACTTCATGGGGGGGACCGTGCCCAGGAGGGGATGGTTCCAGCGCAGGAGCGCCTCGGCCCCGGCCAGGCGGCCGTCCATGAAGAACTGGGGCTGGTAGTACATCTGCAGTTCGTCGTTCTGGAGCGCCTCCCGCAGGCAGCTCTCCAGCTCCTGGCGCTCGAGGGAGACCTCGTTGAGGGTGGTGGTGAAGCACTCGATGCGGTTGCCGCCGCGCTCCTTGGCGCGGTACATGGCGGACTCGGCGTGGGCCTCCAGCGCCTGGGCGTCCAGGCCATCCTGGGGATAGACGCAGACGCCGATGCTGGCGGTGAGGTCCAGCTCCCGGGCGCCGGCGCGGAAGGGCGCCTGGAGGGCCTCCAGCAGCTTCTGGCCCACCCGCGCCGCCGCCATGATGTCCTTGATCTCCTGGAGCAGCACCATGAATCGGCCGCCGCCGACGCAGGCGATCGTGTCGCCCTGGCGCAACGGCTCCTGGAGGCGCTGCGCCACCTGCTTCAGCACCTCGTCGCCGCCCTGGTGGCCGAGCAGGTCGTTCACGCGCTTGAAGCGGTCCAGGTCCACGAGCAGCACGCTGATGATGTGGCCATGGCGCTGGGCCAGGCGCAGGGCCTGCGACAAGCGGTCGGCGAAGTGCCGGTGATTGGGCAGTCCGGTGGCGGACTCCATCAGGCTCAGCTCCTCCACCCGCGATTCCAGCGCCTTGATCCGCGACTCGGCCTGCTGAAGGCGGCTGATCGCATCGAGACGGTCGATCCTGAGCAGGAAGCCCTTGAGGTCCAGTCCCTTGGGGTGCTCGTTCGGCAAACAGACTCCGGATGCTGCCCGAATCCTAAAGGTGGAAGGGGGATTTCGCCAGTGAGAATGGGGCCGCGGAAGTAAAAAACAATGAAAGAAGGGCTTCCAGGGCCTAGGCCGGAGCCGGACGGGGGTGGGGGGCGATTTAGCCAGGGGGTCTCGAACCGGCCGCGTCCGGCTTTGCCGTCCGCCGGTCTCGCTCCCGACAGCGCCCCGCGCTGTCTCCGCGAGCCCACTGTCGCCGGTTCGAGTCCAGCCATTCCAGATTGAAAAAGGCCCCGGATGGGGCCTTTTTCAATCTGGGGCGGCTGACCGGACTCGAACCGGCGACACCTGGAATCACAATCCAGTACTCTAACCAACTGAGCTACAGCCGCCGTTGGACCATCCAGAGTATCCGGGGCGGCCCGGGAAGGCCAGCGGGAACCTTCGGGGGACTGCGGTCATCGAAGGGGCATGCCGGGGATCCGGCCGAGTGAGGAGTTCCATGAATCGTCAGGTGAAGCAGGTTCTGGGTTTGTCGGCATTTGCGGCCGGGTGCATGGCCCTGGGGATGGGCCTCAGCCACGGATGGCAGGCCTCGGCCCAGGAGGAACGGCCGGTGGTGGTCGACGCGAAGGGGCTGGACCGTCTGCCGCCCATCGCGGAGGTCGCCGAGAAGCTGAATCCCACGGTGGTGGCCATCACCAACACCAGTTTCGTGAAGAACCGCCGCTTCGAGCACCCCCAGGTGGGCGGCCAGGATTTCTTCGATTTCTTCTTCGGCCCCGGCGGGCCCCAGCAGCGGCGCACGCCCCGGGGGGGGGAGGATGAGCAGCGGGCCGTGTCCGGCGGCTCGGGCGTCATCATCTCGCCCGCCGGCGAGATCCTCACGAACTACCATGTCATCGCCAGCATGGGCGGCAGCGACAACGCCCTGGAGGTGAAGACCAGCGACGGGAAGAGCTACAAGGCCACCGTGCTGGGCAAGGACAAGGAGCTGGACATCGCGCTCATCAAGATCGACGCGGCGCACCTGCCCTTCGCCAAGCTGGGCGAAAGCGATTCGCTGCGCATCGGCGAGTGGGTGGTGGCCATCGGCAACCCCTTCGGCCTCGAGCACACCGTCACCCAGGGCATCATCAGCGCCAAGGGCCGCAAACTCGACACGGGCGTCAGCTCCTTCCTGCAGACCGACGCCGCCATCAACCGGGGCAACTCCGGCGGCCCGCTGCTGAACCTGAAGGGCGAGGTGGTCGGCATCAACACCGCCATCAACCCCGCGGGCCAGAATATCGGCTTCGCGGTGCCCATCAGCCAGGTGAACCGCATCATCAAGGAGCTGCGCAGCGGCAAGCCCGTGAGCCGCGGCTACCTCGGCATCGGCCCCCTGGAGCTGGATCAGGCCTACCAGGACGCCCTGGGCGTGAAGGCGGGCGTGGTGGTGAGCACCGTCGAGAAGGGCCAGGCGGCCGACAAGGCCGGCGTCCAGCGCCTGGATGTGATCACCGCCCTGGATGGCCAGCCCGTCCGCAGCCCCGAGGACCTGGTGACCATGGTCTCCAGCCGCCGCGCGGGGGAGACCCTCAAGCTCACCCTCTGGCGGGACGGCAAGAGCCTCACCGTCACGGCCACCCTGGGCGACCGGAAGGCCCTCGAGGACCAGCGCCGCCGCGAGGCCGGCGAGGAGCCCGAGGATGAGCAGGCCCCCAAGCCCCAGGGCGACCTGAAGAGCATCAACCTGGAAAAGGCCTACGGCTTCACCGTGGAGCCCCTGGATGTGAAGAACCGGCTCAAGGGCGTGGTGGTGACCTCCGTGGATCCCCGCTCCCCGGCCGCGGACCGGGGCCTGGCCCAGGGCATGGTCATCACCGAGGTGGGCCGCCAGCCCGTGAACAGCCTCGCCGAGTTCAACGCCCAGGTGAAGAAGGCCTCGGGCCGCACCCTGCTGCTCTTCATCCAGTCCCCGAACGGGGTCCAGAAGGTCACCCTGGCCATCCCGCCCCGCTGAGGGAGGCCCCTTCGAGCAAGAAAGCCCCGGTACTGCCGGGGCTTTCTTGATTCAGTTAGACTCGAAGGTTCAACCCAGGCTAAGGATCGATCATGGGCCAGCGCCTCCTCCTCGTGGACAGCGACCGGAGCTTCCTCAAGGAGCACCAGGTCAGCCTTGAGGCGGCCTTCGACCTCGAGGTGGCGGCCTCCCCGGAGGGCGTGGTGCCGCGCCTGGAGCGCGGGGACTTCGCCGCGGTGCTCATCTGCGTGGAGGTGGCGGACAACAAGGGCTACGCCCTCTGCTCCAGCCTGCGCAAGAACGCGGCCCTGGAGGGCCTGAAGGTGGCCCTCATCAGCGCCAAGGCCACGGAGGAGGAATACCGCCGCCACCAGACCCTGAAGGGCAAGGCCGACCTCTACCTCCACAAGCCCATCGCCCCCAGCGCCCTCGTGGCCGCGCTCACGCCCCTGGTGCCCGGCCGCGTCCTCGATCCCGACAACCCCCTGGGCGAGCTGGTGGACACCGAGCTGGGCGACGACTGGCTGGATGGCCTGAGGAACGCCCTGGACGGCCCGGCCCCCGCCGCGGAGCCGGCCCTCGCTCCCTCGGCGGCCGCGGCGGCGGTCCCGGCTCCCGGCCCGGCGACGGCCGTCCAGGAGGCCCCGCGGGACAACGCCCGGATCCACCAGCTGGAAACCGAGGTAGCCGCCCTGCGCGAGGAGCTGCGCACCAAGGACCAGCGCCTCCGCCAGGCCGAGGGCGAGCTCCAGCAGCACCTGGGCTCCGTGACCCTGAACCTCGACGAGATGGCCCGCCGGGACCAGGAGGCCGAAGGCCTGAAGGCGCGGCTGGCGGAAGCGGAGACGGCCCTGCGCCAGTTGCAGGAAACCCAGGCCCGGGAGGGCGAGGGGGCCGAGTCCCTGAAGGCGCAGCTGAAGGAGGCCCTGGGGGAACGGGCCGACCTGATCGCCCAGGTGGAGGCCCTGAACCAGCAGGTGGGCGACAAGGCCCAGCGCGCCATCGAGCTGCTCAAGGAGCGCGACCGGCTGCTCCACGAAAACCTGGACCTGGAGCCCTTCCGCGCCCAGGCGCAGGAGCTGGCCCAGGAGCTGGAGGCCGCCCGCGCCAGCCATCGGGAGGCGCTGGCTGCAAAAGACGAGGCGCTGGCTGCCAAGGATGAGGCTCTCGCCGGCAAGCAGCAGGCCCTGGAAGCGGCCCTGGAGGCCCAGGGCCAGCTGAATGCCACCCTGGAAGGGCTCGTGGGCCAGCACGCCACCCTGGAGGGCGTCCATCAGGCCGCCCTGCTGGAAGTGGCGGGGTACAAGGAGAAGGCCCATGTCCTGCAGCTCGAGGTGGCGGGGCTGGAGGCCACCATGCGCGGCCAGGGCCGGGACCTCGCCGAGCTCGGCACCCGCCTCCGGCAGGTGGAGGAGGAGCTGGCGGCCAGCCAGGCCCAGCTCCAGGAACGGGATCAGCAGCTGGCGGCCAGCCGGGAGGAGGCCGCCCGGCTGGGGGACCAGGTCGCGGAATTCCGCCAGCGGCTCGACGAGGCCACCATCCAGCACGATGGCGAGCGCCTGGAGCTGATGAACGGCTTGGATCAGAAAGAGGCGCAGCTGAGCCGCATGGCCCAGGCCCTGGCGGACCAGCAGGACGCGCACAGCGCCCTGGCCCAGGAGAAGCAGGCCGTCCACGGCCAGCTCTCCGAGCACCGCGAGCGCCTCCAGAGCCTCGACGCCCTGCTCCAGGAAGTCCAGGAGCGGCTGCGCCGCGGCTCTGACCTCGCGAAGGGCTGACCTCCGTGAACCTCGCCGCGGCCCTCATCTGCGCCGCCCTCCTCCTGACCAGCGCCTTCTTCGTCATGGCCGAGTTCGCGGCCGTGCGCGTGCGGTCCACGCAGCTGGAGGCCCTGGTGGACGCCGATCCCCGGGCGGCTTTCGCCCTGGAGGTGCATCGGCACCTGGGCCACCACCTCTCCTCCATCCAGGCGGGCATCGTGCTGTGCGCCCTGGCCCTGGGCGCCGTGGGCGAGGAACTGTTCAGCCACGGCTTCCGCGCCGCCTTCGGCCACCTGCCCTGGCCTGCCCTGGTGGCGCCCCTGAGCTCGGGCCTGGCCCTGCTGGTGATGACCACCCTGGATGTGGTGCTGGCCGAGCTGGTGCCCCGCAGCCTGGCCATCCGCGCCGCCGTGCCCTGGGCCCTGCGCACCGCCGGGCCGCTGCTGGCCTGGTCCCGCCTCGTGCGCCCCCTCACCTGGGTCCTCATCCGGCTGAGCCACATGGTCCTGCGCATCTTCGGCGTCCACCCCGAGGCCGACGCCGAGGACATGCTGCCTTCGGAAGCCGAGTTCCGCCGCATGCTCGAGCGCAGCCAGGCCGAGGGGCGCCTGGAGCTGGACCGCAAGGAGCTCATCGAGAACCTGTTCGATTTCAGCCGCCGCACCGTGAAGGAGATCGCCGTGCCCCGGGCCCGGGTGGTGTGCTTCGACCTGGCCCACAGCCTGGCGGAGAACCTCGCCCTCGCCCGCACCACCGTCCACACCCGCCTCCCGCTGGTGGAGGGCGACCTGGACCGCGTGGTGGGCGTCATCCACATGAAGGATCTGCTCTGGGCCATGCAGGACGGCGGCGGCATCGTGAACCTGAGGGCCCTGGCCCGCCCGGCCTTCTTCGTGCCCGAGATGAAGCTCATCCAGGGCCTGCTGCTGGAGTTCCAGCAGCGCAAGCAGCACCTGGCCCTGGTGGTGAACGAGCACGGCGGCGTGGATGGCCTGGTCACCCTCGAGGATGTGCTGGAGGAGCTGGTCGGCGAGATCCAGGACGAGTTCGACCGCGAGGCCATCCAGCTGCGGAAGACCCGCGGCGGCGCCTGGCTGGCCCAGGGCAATGTGATGCTGGAGCAGCTGGTGGATCATCTGCAGCTGGACCTGCAGGCCGAGGCGGGCTCCGTCAGCCTCGGCGGCTTCTTCCAGGAACGCCTGGGCCGCGTGCTGCGTCCGGGCGACGAGCTGCGGCTGCAGGGCTGGCGCATCCGCGTCCTCTCCATGCGCGGGCTGGCGCCGGGCCAGTTCCTGCTGAAGCCCCTGCCCCCCGGGAACGGCGATGCCGGAACCGATTGAGGGCTTCCTCCTGGCCGCGGGCCTGGGCACCCGCATGGGGGCGCTGAGCCGCTGCCTGCCCAAGCCCGCCTGGACGCTCCGGGGCCGCGCCCTGCTCCAGTGGGGCGCGCAAGCCCTGCGGCAGGCCGGTGCGACACGCCTCGGCTGCAATGCACACCTGTGGCCCGAGCGCCTGCGGACCGTGGCCGAGGGGCTCGAGGTCTTCGACGAACCCGAGCTGCTGGGCAGCGCCGGGGGCCTGCTGCACGCGCGGGGCCGCGTGGCCGGGGAGCTCCTCACCTGGAACGCCGACATCTGGGCCGACGGGGTGCCCTTCGAGGTTCTGCGGGCGCGGCACCGCGAGGCGCGGGCCACCCTCAGCTGGCTGCTGGTGCCCCATCCCGGCGGCGACTGGAACCCCGTGTGGATGGATC
This sequence comes from Geothrix oryzae, assembly GCF_030295385.1. Taxonomy (GTDB): domain Bacteria; phylum Acidobacteriota; class Holophagae; order Holophagales; family Holophagaceae; genus Geothrix; species Geothrix oryzae. Next base: position 3,185,140 of record NZ_AP027079.1, on the reverse strand, counting down.
ACGAGGGCCGCGTGCTGCCGAAGGGCGTGGCGGGTCCCTGGGGGCCCTACCACTTCACCGGCGCCGCCGCCTGGTCGCCGGAGGCCCTGGCCCTGCTGCCCGAGGGGCCCAGCGAGGTGAACGACCTGCGGCCCCGGCTGGCCGCGCTCCCCATGGGCCATCAGGGCGTGGTGGTGGAGCCCTTCCCCTGGCGCGAAGTGGGCACCGCCGGGGCCCTGATCGAGATCGCCGCCGAGCTGGCCCCGCAGGAGGAAGGCCGCCTGCCCGGCTGCTACCTCCACCCCGCGGCCCGGCTCGCGGAGGGATCTGCCGGACGCCTCACCCGCTGTGTTTTTGGCCCCGGCGCCGCCCCGCATCCGGCCATGACCGATGCCGACGCGCTGTGGTTCGAGGAGGACGGGAACCAGGTGCGCCTGGGGCTTTGAGGCTCTGGGGCTCTGAGGCCTACTCCTCCTTCAGGTCGAAGTCCGAGATGCGGCCCTGGCCCTCCAGGGTGAGCGTCCAGGCCACCGTGGCGCCGCCCTCGTGGAAGGCCCGGTAGATGCGCACGCGATGGCCGCCTTCGGAGCGCTCCGCCTGGAAGACCAGACGGGTGAGGGGGCCATAGGGCTGCAGCTGGAGATCGAGCCAGGGTTGGGCCTCGGGCAGCGCGGCGGCGGCCTCGCCGCTGAAGGCCGCGGGGTCCGCCTGGCCGCGGCCCAGCGCTTCGATCAGGGCGCGGTGGCGGGCCGTCAGGGGGGCCTCGGGATCCGCCGGGGCGGCCTCGGCGGCGAAGGGTCCGGGCGGAAGCAGGCGCGCGGCCAGGGCGCGGGCCAGGCTGGGGAAGAGGCGCTGCTGGTTGGTGAAGACGATGACCCCCAGGCGCTCCTTGGGGAGGTAGAGCACATCGGAGAGGGCCGGGCCGCCGCTGTGGCCCGTGGTGGGCCGGCCCGCCAGGGTGCCCGTGCTCCAGGTGACGCCGAAGCCCGCGGGCCGGCCGTCGTTCAGGCGGAAGGGCGTCCACAGGGCCTCCCGGCTCCTGGGACTGAGCAGGCGCCCCTGGTCGATGGCCAGGAGGAGGCTGGCCTCGTCCCGCAGGCTCACGAAGGCGCCCCCGGCGGCATAGGCGTGGACGGGGTAGAGGAACCAGTGCAGGCGCTGGCGGTCGCCCCGCCATTGGTAGACGCTGGCCCGTCCGGGTATCACCTCCGCGGTGCGCACCGCCCCGACTTCGGTGACATCCTCGAAGGCCGTGTGGCCCAGGCCCAGGGGCTTCCACACGCGCTCCCGCAGCAGGTCGGGGAAGGGCCGGCCGCCGGCCTTCTCCAGGATCAGGGCCAGCACCGAGAAGTCATCCGATCCGTAGGCCGACACCGCGCCCGGCGCCGCGGCCAGAGGCAGGGCCTGGGCCGCCTTCATCACCTGGGCGAGGCTCTGGCCGGGATCGCCCACCATCTTGGGCGTCATGCCCGAGGCGTGGGCCGCCAGATGGCGGACGGTGATGGGCCGCCAGGGGGCGGGCACCTCGCCCACATAGGTGGAGATGGGCGCGTCGAGATCCACCTTGCCCTCCTCCACCAGCTGCATGAGCAGCACGCCCGTGAAGAGCTTGGTGGCCGAGGCGATCTGGAAGGGCGTGTCGGGCGTCACCGGGGCACCGGTTTCCAGGCTGGCGGTGCCATAGGCGGCCAGCTTCTCGATGCGGCCGTTCCGGATCACGGCCACGGCGGCTCCGGGGATGTGGGCCCGGTCCATCTGCTGGCGCATGAAGGCGTCGATCGCATCGTCGGCCCGGAGGGGCAGGAGGCCGGCCCACAGGCAGAGCAGCCAGCGGCCGGGCAGGTGTCTGGCCAAGGTCAGGGCCAAGTGCATGGACAGGCGCATGAACCCTCCGGGGAATCCCATGCCTACGAAAGCTTCCGTAGTTCGGGTTAGCCCCGTCCCCGGTCCCCCCTCTCGGGCCCCGTCTCGGGCTCTGCTCCGGGTTCGGCCCCGGGCTCGGCTCCGGGATCGCCTCCGCGCGGCGGGCCTTCCGGGAGTACTCTGGGGGCATGGATGCCCGCCTTGACCGCGCCCTGGCCCGCTGGAGCCTGTCGGATGCCCGGCCCCTGGCGGGGGATGTCGGGGCGCGGCAATACTTCCGCGCGGCCCACCCGCAGCTGGGCACGGCCCTGGTGGTGCTGCACCCGCTGGATGCGCCGGGGAAGAGCGACGACTCCTACTTCGAGTTCCGGGCCCTGCAGGCTTACTTAGATCCCGTGCTGCGGGTGCCCACCATCGTGGCCTGCGATGACGAGGACCGCTGCCTGCTGGTGGAGGACCTGGGGGACGACACGCTGGAAAGCCGGCTGGTGGCGCATCCCGAGGAGGAGCAGCACTGGGCGCGGCAGGCCGGCTGGCTGCTGGCCACCCTGGCCGGCCCCCTCACCCTGGGCGCACCGCCCCACGCCTTCTTCATGGGCCGGGTCTTCGACCAGGCCAAGTTCCAGTTCGAGTGGGACTACTGCCGCCAGAACTTCTTCCAGGACTTCCTCCAGAAGGACCCGCCGCGCTGGTTGGAACGGATGATGGACGAGGCCCACGCCAGCCTGGAGACCCGCGCCCACTTCTTCGCCCACCGCGACTTCCATGTGCGCAACCTCATGGTGCACGGCGACCGGTTGGTGGTGATCGACTTCCAGGATGCCCGCCGTGGCGCCGCCACCTACGACCTGGCCAGCATCCTCTACGACGGCTACTGGGATTGGTCCCGGGAGGCCGGCCGCCTCCTGGTGGGGCCCCTCCAGAACGAGCTGGGCTGGAACCACGAGGCGCTCCTGGAGGAGCTGAACCTCAGCGCCCTCCAGCGGAACCTCAAGGCCCTGGGCACCTTCGGCCACCAGCTGGTGCACCGCCGCAAGGCCCACTTCGCCCCCGCCGTCCCCCGCACCCTGCGCCACCTGCGCAGCCACTTCCAGCGCATGAACCACCAGGATGGCGTCCTCGCCTGCGAGCACATGCTGCGCCTGGCCGAAGAGCGGCTGCTGAAGGGCTAGGCCGCCCCCGGCCCCCGAAAAAGCGACCCGGACCCCGTTTTGACTCGACCTTCCCGCCAGCGCGGGTAGGATGGGGGCAAATTTCCCGAGTTGGGCTCGAGGTTTGATGGATTTTTCATTGAAACCCAGGCGGATCGTGAGTGGATTCGCTCAATTCAAAGATAGGCGTCACCAACAGTCACCAACAACAGGAGACCCCAATGGTAACACCCAAGCGAAATACGAGTAAACCAAAGAAAGCTAGTAAGCGCACCGAGTTGGCAGAGAAGACCCAAAAAATTCGGAGGCCGTACCCTCGCGTTCCACTAGAGAGAGCTTTAAATGTGATGGCGGCCGTAAAAATCAAGAATGGTGGTAATCCTCTCGACCCTTCATTAGTAGCTGAGTATTGCGGCCTCTCAGCAACCAATAATGATTTTGTATATCTACTCTCCGCCGCATCGCAATTTGGACTTACGACCGGAACTATTCGATCGGAAGGTATTGCTTTAACTGATCTCGGACGCCGACTTGCCTACGCCGGATCTCAGGCAGAAGAAGAGCAGATTAAAAAAGAGGCATTCCTATCAGTAGATGTTTTCAAGCGTGTACTGGAACATTATCGAGGTAGCCAACTCCCAGAATTGAAATACCTAGGGAATACCCTTAGCAATCAATTTGGATTGCCTGAGGCATTACACGAAGAATTTTCTCAAGTTTTTCGGGCAAATACAGAATATTTGAAACTTACGGAATACGCTGAAAGCGACCTCATTGAAAGCAATGATCCATCAGTACCGAAGCCAAAGGAACCATCTGGTTCTTTAGTTATCGGTCAGCCCAAACGCAAAACCGGACAGGTGTGCTTCGTCATAATGCCATTCACAGAGCGCAGCGGAAAATATTCCAAAGGATTCTTTACGGAGGTGTTGAATAGCCTCATCATCCCGGCCGCTACTGATGCAGGATTTGAAGTTCGGACCGCCAATCGTCAGGGAACCGAGATCATTCACTCTACAATTGTGAATGAAGTCCTTGATGCAGATCTGGCAATTTGTGATCTAACAGAGCACAACCCAAATGTACTCTTCGAACTTGGAATGCGCCTAGCCAATGAAAAGCCCGTAGCGCTTATTCATGCCGAGGGGACTGATCGAGTCTTCGATGTAGATAATGTCCTTCGCGTTCTTCCATACAGCGCGAATCTATGGCGAACAACCATTGAGAAGGACATCCCCACACTCAAGGAGCACATTGCCGCTACCTGGGACAACCGTGGAAAAAGCGAGACATATCTCGGTGTGCTGCGCAAAATGAAATCATCCAAATAACGCCTAACCTTGCGCTCAAGTTGGGCCCCGCCTGCATTGCCTTCCGCTCTCTCTCAGCATTGCGCTATCTCGGCTCCGCTTATCGTCTCGGTGCAGGCGTGGCCGCTTAGCTTCATTCGTTAGGAGTCTCAAATGAGCCCAGAAGCATCCATCGCCTTGGGGTCCGCCTCGGTAGCTCTCTGTGCGCTTGTGGTTTCGTTGTGGCAAGTGGCAGTTCAGAGAAGTCACAACAAATTATCGGTTCGACCCTATTTACACGCAGATCGATTCTCACTCGAAGGACATCCATTCAAGTGGCAGGTAGTTAATGCGGGTGCAGGCCCCGCTGTCATCAGGAAGTTCTTAGTTAAAATTGATAAGGATGAACTTCTCTTTCCATCAATCTCCATACTCACAAGTACTCTTAGATCGCGGGGTGTCATTGATTTGGCGTCAACTTGGAATTGCAAAAAAGGAGATTACATCCTAACAAAACAACCGGTCATCCTTTTGCATATACCACATGAACAGGCTAAAAATTATCTTTCAACTACTTCGAAAATTACCTGGAATATTGAGTATGAATCAATTTATGGTGATATCCAAACATTAATATTCAGTGCTGAAATCGACTCCTAACCCTCTGCTCAACTCGGACCCGGGTGGCATTGCCTTTTGCTCTCTCTCAGCATTTCGCTATCTCGGCTTTGTTCAGCGCCTCGGTGCAGGCGAGGCCGGTTAACTTCTTTCGTTGGGTGACTCATCGTCCTATGCCCGAAACTGCGACTATCGAACTCACACTTGAACTAGAACACCCGGTAGTTATCTGGGTCCTCCAACTTGGTGGCTGGCTGCCTCTTCCATTTTCATCTGCAAATATCATCTTGGTTGATAGGTGTATAACGGCAGCTATATCCAAGCTTATTAATCGGCCGGACCGCAAGGATTTGGAGGCAGAGAGATGGTGGCTTAGTTATCTGAATAATTCACGGTATCAACTAAATTCATTTATTCAAGCAAGCGAAGGCCAATACGGCCGAATACCTTCCTATGATGAATTTTCGACGGCTCTCAACTCCACCAACATCTTACTTTCCAAAAGCTTACCGGAGGCCCATGTTTTTTGGCATAACCACGATGAGTATCCACGATTGTATGAAGTCATTACCGCAATAGCACCGAGGCATCAGCGAGAGGTCGATTTTTTGGTCGAAGTATCTCCAATTTTGTCAGCACGCGTATCTGAAAGAAATACAAATAGAGTAGAAAGTCAAATTTTAGAGCTTGCATCTAAATATAATATTCTAAAAAACTCCTTAGTTCTATTTGCAGCATTATCATGCCTTTATGAGCCACAAGATGGCTCCGAGCCAAGGATTGGCCGTGGGGTGCTCAAGCCAAAAGGCTCATATTCCCATCAACAGGCATATAACGCACTTTCCGATATCCGTTCTCTTGAATATTTGGCAGCCGGATCTGGGTTGTTTGGCACTAGTGTCGGTCTCTGCACCAGGGATAAATATTTGGCGGCGTTTTGGACATATCTCAACATCCATAACCCCCAATGGTCGGAGGATAGGTTTTCAGCGAAAATCACTCCTAAACCAGAATTATTCCCTCGACTAAATCTACATCAAATAGGCAAATTACTATCCAGACTACGCGCAGTTACCTAACCTTTCGCTCAACCCGGACCTCTCCGGCACGGCCCTCCGTCGAGTCTAGGCAGGGACGGAATGCCTGAAGCACGGCCGCTTTCTCGATCCTCCCCTTCGCGGTCCCAAGGCCCTGCGGAATGCCCTCGCCGGTTCAGTCCCCCAGCAGCTCGGCCACGAAGGCGGGCACCAGCTCCGTGGCCTTGCCGACGCGCTGCTCCTGGAAGGCGTCGGCCACGAGGCTGGGCTCGAGGTTGAGCTCCACAGTGCGGGCGCCGGGCGCTGCGGCCTCCACGAAGCCCGCAGCGGGGTACACATGGCCGCTGGTGCCGATGGCGGCGAAGAGGGCGCAGCGGTCCAGGGCTTGGTAGATGCGCTCCATCTCCAGGGGCATCTCGCCGAACCAGACGATGTGGGGGCGCAGCCGGCCGCGCCGGCAGGCCGGGCAGTGGTCGTCGGCATCCAGGTCGCCGGGCCAGGCCACCACGGCGCGGCAGGCGAGGCAGCGGGCCTTGAGCAGCTCGCCGTGCATGTGCAGCAGGTTCTGCGAGCCCGCCCGGTCGTGGAGGTCGTCCACATTCTGCGTGACCAGCAGAAGCTCGCCGGGCCACGCGCGCTCGAGCCGCGCCAGGGCCTCATGGGCGGCGTTGGGCTGGACCGTCGCCAGGCTCCGCCGCCGCTCGTTGTAGAAGCGGTAGACCAGGGCCGGGTTCCGGTGGAAGGCCTCGGGCGTGGCCACATCCTGCACCCGGTGGTTCTCCCACAGCCCGTCCGCCGCGCGGAAGGTCCGCAGCCCGCTTTCCGCGGAGATGCCCGCGCCGGTGAGGATCACGAGGGAACCGCCGCGGGAAAGAGACATGGAGAACTCCACCTTGAGGACGCCGCCAAGAAAGACTTAGCCACAAAGAACCCAAAAAAGCAGGAGGGTCGGCCCGCCTTTGTGCCCTTTGTGTTCTTTGGGGCAAACCGCTTTTATTTTTTGCGGTTGGTGGTGGCGGCCCTTCCGAGGTCGAGCGCCTGGCCGTCCACGGCTCCGGGCTGGAGCCCCAGCTCCCGCGCCAGGGTGGGGGCGAGGTCCACGGTGCGGACGGGGCCGGGCCGTTCGCCGCCCTTCCAGGGGCCCCAGAAGATGAGGGGCACTCGGCGGTCGTAGGCGTAGGGGGTGCCGTGGCCCGTGGCCCATTCGACGGGGGGCACGCCGAAGACCACCCAGGGCTTGAAGGCCACCAGCACATCGCCGCTGCGATCCGCGCGGAAGCTGCGGCGCAGCAGCACGCGCAGGCTGGTGTCGCGGGGGCTTCCGGTGGCGCTGGGGTCGGTGGCGGCCAGATCCTCGGCGGTGAAGGCGTCGGCCACTTCGGGCCGGGCCCGCAGCCAGGCCTGCATCCGCGCCAGCACCGCCTTCCGCTCGAGGCCCGTGGCCTTCAGGGCGCCCTCCCGCAGGTAGAGCGAGTTGGGCTCGGGCGATTCCAGGAGGAGGTCGGCGTCCACCTTGAAGGCGGCCTTGAGGTCGGCGCGCAGCTCGTTCAGGAAGACGGGCGGGTTCACGCGCCGGGCGGGGAAGCCCTGATCCGCCAGGGCCTCGGGCAGGTCCATGCCGCCGTGGTCGGCGCTGAGGATCACCCAGGCCCTGGAATCGCGGCGGCGCACGACCTCGAGCAGGCGGCCCAGGGTGCGGTCCAGGCGGTGCAGCTGGTCCCGCATCTCCGTGCCCAGGATGCCGTAGCTGTGGCCGATGTAGTCCGTGGCGGAGAAGCTCACCGCCAGCAGATCCGTGGCCGGGCCCTGGCCCAGCTTCTCGGCGTCCATCAGCGCCTCGGCGGCCTCCAGGGTGACCTCGTCGAGGAAGGGGGATTTGCGGAAGCGGGCCTCGAAGGTCTTGTCGAGGGGCATGCCCGCGCCCTGGATGAGGCGCGGCAGGGCGCCGTTGCGGATCACCTGGCCCGGGAAGGTCCAGGTGGCCACGCGGCCCTCGGGCGTGCCGGGAGTCTTGGTCCAGAGCCAGCTCCGGGTGGCGAAGCGCTCCTGCAGCCCGCCGTCGAAGCGCAGCAGCCACTCGGGCAGGCGCTGGGCGTAGGTGGTGGAGGTGCCGAAGCCCGCCGCCCCGCTGAACCAGTAGGCGGCGGTGGGCTTGCGGCCGGCCATCAGGATCGCGGCCCGGTCTTTGCCCGACACGGCGAAGGCCCGGCTGCCGGGCACCTGTGCCTGGAGCCAGTCGCCCAGCCCGTCGCCCAGGAAGCGGGCGTTGGAAGAACCCCAGGAAGATCCGGAGGAAGACCCCGGGGGACCCGCGGCGGGCAGTGGCCGGGCGGCGGCATCCTCGACGCAGTAGACCAGGCGGCCGGTCCCGCGGTCGAACCAGCGGTTCTCCACGATGCCGGTGTTCGCCGGGAAGCGCCCCGACAGCAGCACGGAATGGCCGGGGCCCGTCTCCGTGAAGCCGTGGTCGTGGTAGGCCTCGGTGAAGAAGGCGCCCTCCTGGCGCAGCCGCGCGAGGCCGCCGGTCAGCTCCGGGCCGTAGGTCTGCATCAGCTCGGCGGAGAGCTGGTCCACGGACACGACCACCACCAGGTGGGGCCGGGCCGGTGGGGCGAGAGCTGGGGACTTCTGGGCGAGGAGGGGCGTCGGGGTGAGGACGGGAACCAGGGTCAGAAAAGCGGGGAACCCACGCATCAGAACGACACCCCCACGCCGAAGGTCCACAGGCGCTCGAACTCCTGGCCGCTGCCCTGGGCGGCGAAGTAGGTGGTCAGGTCCGAGGCGCTGCCCACCTTCACGGGGCGGTCCTTGCTGACGGGCTGCTGGTAGCTGGCGGCCAGGTAGGGGTGCACCACCACGGAGGGGATGCGCCAGCGGGCGCCCACCCGCAGCCAGGTGCGGCTCAGATCCTTGGCGCTGCCGGCTCCGGCCGTGTCCACGGTGTAGCGCTGGAAGCGCTGGATGAGGCCGATCTCGCCGGCGATCCCCACGAAGGGCACCCACAGCTGGGCGTTCAGGCCGAGGCCGGCGCCCTGCTGCTTCAGCTTCGTGCCCTGGGCAGTGGCGCCCGTGGCCAGGCGGCCGTCGGCCGTGAACTGGGAGTATTCGAGGCCGCCTTCGAGCTTGAGCAGGGGGCCCACCTGGAAGATCTGGCGGTTCACGGAGGCGATGAAACCCTTGCCCGTGTCGAAGTCGCCCGCCGCCAGCTGGCCCGTGCCGGAGATCAGGGTCTGGGGCAGGTTCTGGCCCGAGGGGCGCGGCAGTTCCAGGCGCAGGTCCCACTGGGCGCAGAGGGGCGCGGCGGCGGCGAGGCAGAGGGGCAGGAGGGCGAGGCGCATCAGGGGCTCCGGCGAAACCTCCGATCATACCGTCCGCAAGGACCAGACCTGCAGCGGCGTGTAACATCCCTGGGGCCGGCTCTCGAAGAGCGCAAGCCGGTCCGCCGCAAAGGCCGCAGGGGGCGGCGCCGGGAACCCGGCGAGGGATCGGATTCGGCGGAACCTCGCCAGGGTGAGGTGGGCCCGGAACGGTCGGGCCTCGAAGGGTTCCCCGGCGGCGCCCAGGGTCGTGCGCAGGTCCGCGGCCAGGGCCTCCAGTGCGGGGGAGGGCTCCAGGCCCAGCCAGAGCACCCGCGCCGCGCCGAGGCTCGGAAAGCCGCCGAGCCCCGCCGTGTGGAGGGCGAAGGCGTCCCGGCGTCCGGCCACGGCTTCGCCCACCGCGCCGAGGCGGGGCAGGGCCTCCTCGGGACAGTCACCGAGGAAGGCCAGGGTGAGGTGGAGCCCCTCGGGTCTGCACCAGCGCGCACCCTCCCCCGCGTCCTCCGACAACCGGCCCTGCCAGCGGCCGAGAGCCTCCCGCAGCTGGGGTGGCAAGGGCAGGGCGAAGAAGAGGCGCCGCCGGCCTACTTCCACTTGATGCTGCAGCCGCGGCTGGGAACCTGCTCCGCGGCCACGGGCCGGCCCGCCAGGAGGGCCTCGGTGGCGGCCTCCAGGTCGCGCACGGTGACCTTCGACGGGTCGCGCCAGCTGTCATCCATGCGGCCCCGGTAGGCCAGCTTCCGCGCGCGGTCGAACAGGAAGAAGTCCGGCGTGCAGACGGCGCCGAAGGCCCGGGTCACGGCCTGGGGTTCATCCTTGAGGTAGGGGAACGCGAAGCCCTGCCCTTTGGCCTGGGCCTGCATGTCGGCCAGGGACTCGCGGCCATGGGTCTCCACATCGTTGGCGTTGATGGCCCGGACCGCCACATGGCCCGCGTACCGTTTGGCGTAGGCGTTGATGCGGGCCTGGGTGGCCATCACATAGGGGCACTCGGTGCTGAGGAACACCACCATGAGCAGGGGCTCCGCCGCCTCGGCGGCATGGGTGCGCCCGTCCGTGCCCGGCAGGGCGAAGGCGGGACAGGGGTCGCCCAGCTTCAGCCCCTGGGTGGCCTGGGGGGCCTGGGCCCGGAGCGGGGGCGCCAGCAGGGCCGGAACCAGGAGGAAGGCCCGCAGGCCGCGCCTCATCAGGACCTCCACTTGATGCTGCACCCCATGCTCGGGTGCTGGATTTCCAGGGGCTCCTCGCCCGCCAGCAGGCGGTCGATGGCTTCTTTCAGATCCCGGTGGGTGACCCGGGTGGCGTCCTTCCAGTTGTCGTCCAGGCGGCCCCGGTAGGCGAGGCGGCGGTGGGAATCGTAGAGGAAGAAGTCCGGGGTGCACACGGCGCCGAGGCGGCGGGCCACGGTCTGCTCCTCGTCCCAGAGGTAGGGGAAGACGAAGCCCTTGGCCCTGGCACGGGCCCGCATGGCCTCGTAGCTGTCGTCCGGATAGGTCACGGCATCGTTCGCGTTGAGGGCCACCACGGCGCAGCGGCCGGCATAGGCCTTGGCCAGCGCGTTGATGCGGTCATCCACGGACTGCACATAGGGGCAGTGGTTGCACATCACCACCACCAGCAGGGCCGGGCAGTGGAAGTCGTGCAGCGACCAGAGCCGCCCATCCACCCCCGGCAGGGTGAAGTCGGGGCAGGCCGTACCGAGCGGGACCATGGTGGATTCCGTCAGGGCCATGGGAACCTCCGGGGGCTCCTTCCATCGTACGCCGCAGGGCAAGCCATCGCACGCCGCGGGGCAGGCGGGGAAGTTGCCGTCATTTTTTTGACTTGACCCGCAAACATCTGCATCTAGGCTGAATTCAGATTAGGAGTGTATGACCCAACTGCCGCGCCTTCACTGGTCCACCCTCGGGGACGACACCGGGGGGCTGGAGCATCGGTGGGCCGCCCTTTGGGATGTCACGGTGGATCGCGGCGCGTCCCCGGCCCTGGCGCCGAAGGATGTGGACCTGTGGGTGATCAGCGCCAGGGGCGCCTGGCCCCCGCCGGAACTGAACCGCATGATGGCCGAAGTGGCGGCCCTGCCCATTCTGCTGGGCCTGAGGCCGGATGCGGCGCCCATGGATGCCAAGGCCCTGGGGGAGTGGGGTTCGCTGGGATCCGTGCGCTGGGCCGTGCTCGGGCCCGAGCCGCCCATGCCCGGCCTGCGCCCGCGCTCGGGTACCACCACGCAGCTGAGCGCCTCACAGGCATTGGCCTTCGGCCTGGTGAGCACCAGCCCGGCCATGCAGGATGTGCTGGTCCGCGCCCGCAGCGCCGCCGCCACCCGCGCCACGGTGCTGCTGCTGGGGGAGAGCGGCACGGGCAAGGAAGTCATCGCCCGGGCCATCCACCGCATGAGCGCCGAGGCCGGTGAGCCCTTCGTGGCCGTGCACTGCGGCGCCATCCCCGAGAACCTGCTGGAATCCGAACTCTTCGGCTACAACAAGGGCGCCTTCACGGATGCCCGCAAGGACACACCGGGCAAGTTCCGCGAGGCCCATGGCGGCACCATCTTCCTCGACGAAGTGGGCACCATGCCCCTGGGCGCCCAGGTGCGCCTGCTGCGGGTGCTCCAGGAGCGCGAGGTGCAGCCCCTGGGTGGTGGCGCGCCCGTGAAGGTGGATGTGCGCGTGGTGACGGCCTCCAATGTGGACCTCTGGAAGAAGATGAAGGACGGCAGCTTCCGCGAGGACCTCTTCTACCGCCTCGAAGTGGTGCCCATCACCATGCCGCCCCTGCGCGCGCGGCGCGAGGAGGTGCCCTTCCTGGCCCAGCACTTCCTCAACCGGAAGGCCCGCGAGCATGGCCTCTATCCCAAGGCCCTGCACCCCAGCGTGGATCCGCTGCTCATGGCCCTGCCCTGGCCCGGCAATGTGCGCCAACTGGAGAACGCCATCGAGCGCGCCATCGTGCTGTCGGGCACCCGCCCGGTGCTCACGCGGGAGGACTTCGCCTTCCTCGCGGAGCGCATGGGCGAATCGGTCGAGTCCCTGGCCGCGACTCCCGCCGATGGCGCGCCTCGGCCTGAACTCCAGGCCGGAACACCGCCCGCGGGCCAGGCCTTCTCCTCGGCCCTCTTCGCGCCGCCCCCGGCCGCCGCCTACGGGCTGGACCTGCCGCCCGAGGGCCTGGACCTCAACCAGGTGGTGTCGGACATGGAGAAGACGCTCATGCTCCAGAGCCTGGCCATCACCCGCGGCAACAAGAAGCGCGCCGCCGACCTGCTGGGCCTCAAGCGCACCACCTTCCTTGAAAAAATGAAGCGGCTGGACCTGGAGGATGGAGACGGCGCCGAGGCTGAGGCCTGACCCCCCCTGCTACCCTGAGGGCATGGCGAACGCGACGCACCTGAGATGGAAATTGGAAGTCCCGGACCCCCAGGAAGAAGGGCTCTGCGCCTGGCTGGAAGGGGCGGGTTCCTCCGCCTTCTATCGCGAAGCCGATCCGCCGCGGGCCTGCTACGCCTACTTCCCGCCGGACCAGGCGCCCCCTGAAGCGGGCGGTTTGGCCGCGTTTCCCGGCGTGCGTCTGCTCGAGACTGAGACCTTCGGGGACGAGGACTGGCTGGCCAAGAGCCGGGAGGGCTTCGGCGCCTTCGAAGTGGGCGCGCGCTTCCATGTGCGGCCCCTCTGGGACGAGACGCCCGCCCCGGCGGACCGCTTCGACCTCGTGGTGAACCCCGGCCTGGCCTTCGGCACCGGCGGCCACGAGACCACCCGCCTCTGCATCGAACTGCTGGAGGAGCTCGCCGCGGCGGGCCGCCTGAAGGGGCCGGTCCTCGACATCGGCGCGGGCACCGGCATCCTGTCGCTGGCCGCCTTCCTGCTGGGGGGCCGCGACCTCACGGCCTTCGACAACGACCCCGACTGCGGGCCCGCCATGGAAGAGTTCATATCGCTCAATGCGCACCTGCTGAAGGGCGCGAAGCCCTACGACAGCTTCGTCGGCACGCTGGATCACCCGCGCGTGCAGGGCCCCTACCCGGGCCTGCTGGCCAACATCCTGCTGGAGACCATCCAGGAGCTGCTGCCCCGCATGGCGGAAGTGGCCGCCCCCGGAGGCTGGCTCATCGCCAGCGGCATCCTGGCCGAGCGCACGGACGAAGCCCTGGTGAGCCTCGTCTCCCACGGGTTCAAGCCCGAGAAGGTGCGGACGGAAGGCGAGTGGATCGCCGTGCTGGCGGTGCGGGCATCATGAGCCGCGCGGACCGTCCGATCGGCATCTTCGACTCGGGCATCGGCGGGCTCACGGTCATCCATGCCCTGCGCCAGCTGCTGCCCCAGGAGGATCTGGTCTACCTCGGCGACACGGCCCGGCTGCCCTACGGCACCAAGAGCCACCGCACCATCGAGCGCTACACGCTGCAGATGGGCGAGCTGCTGCAGCGTCACGAGCCCAAGCTCATCGTCATCGCCTGCAACACCGCCAGCGCCCACGGCCTGCCGGCCCTGCAGGCCGTGAGCCCCTGCCCCGTGATCGGCGTGATCGAGCCCGGCGCCGAGGCCGCGGCAGAGGTTCCAGGCCCCGTGGGCATCATCGGCACCCTGGCCACCGTGAGCAGCGCGGCCTACGAGCTCGCCATCCGGCGCCGCGACCCCGGCAAGGTCATCCACAGCGTGGCCTGTCCCCTGCTGGTGCCCCTGGCGGAGGAGGGCTGGTTCGATGATCCGGTCACCGACAGCATCTGCCGCCGCTACATGAACGAGCTGCCCTTCGAGGTGAAGACCGTGGTGCTGGGCTGCACCCACTATCCGACGCTGATGACGAGCCTGGAGCGCAGCCGTCCCGGCACCCGCTGGATCGATAGCGGCCGCGTCACCGCCAAGGCCGTGGACCGGATGCTGCAGGGCACCCTCGGCTACCGCACCGCCGGCGCCCGCGGCAGCCTCCGCGTCCAGCTCACCGATGCCAGCAGTCGCCTGAAGGAAGTGGGCAGCCGCTTTCTGGAAGAGGCGCTGGGGGATGTCGAGGTCGTGGAGATTTAATCCAGGCCCAGCCCGACCGTATCATCGGAGGTTGAGGGGGCGGGATGAAGGGACTGGCGGGGGTTCGCCTCCTGAGAGCTCGGCTCCACTTCGCGCGGCGGCGTGAGCAGGGCCAGGTGTGGGCCTATCCCCTGCTGAAGGTGGCCAAGTTCTTCCACAAGGTGCATCGGTGGACCCGCCCAGGGTCCGCCCGGAATCCCAAGACCGGGGCGCTCCCCTGTCCCATCCCCTTTCGGGAAATGGTCATCAACTGCGACGGGACGGTGGCCTGCGGCTCGACCGCCCAAGCCCCGATCCTGGAGGCCTTGATCGAGGGCGCTGAACCCGTCGGCCTGACGGGGATCTGGGAGGGCGAAGCCTTCCGGTCCATGCGGGCCCGCATGCTGGCGGGGGACCGGAGCGCCTGCCAGGGGTGTCAGCTGTACCAGTGTCCGGGCTTCGAGCCGCTGTCGGAGGAAGAACAGACCTCGAATGGGGGAGGGGCGCCGCGGATCCATCAGCTGCTGATCGAACCCACGGCCGTGTGCAATTTCGACTGCCCCACCATCTGCGGGCACAGCTTCCCGAGGTCGAAACAGCCCGTCTCGGCCCGCCAAGTGACTTTCATGCCGATGGATCTCTTCCGGCGGTTGGTCGACGCCATCGACCTGCCCATCGACAAGATCTGCTTCTACAACTACGGCGAGCCGCTCCTCCATCCGGAATTCAGCGCGATGTGCCGCCTGATGAGGGAGCGCTGCCCGTCCTCCATCATCACCACCAGCACGAACGGAAGCAGGCTCGGTGACCCGGGCGTTCGGGCCGGGCTGCTGGCCTCGGGCCTGGATGAGCTCATCGTGTCCGTGGATGGCGCCAGCCAGGCCACCTACGAGGTCTATCGGCGCGGGGGCCGGTTCGAGGACATCCTTCGGGGCATGCGCCTGCTGAGGGAAGAGCGGGACCGGGCGGGGCTGCTGCGGCCGAGGATCCTGTGGCGCTACATCCTGTTCCCATGGAACGACCGTGACGAGGACCTGGCTGAGGCGGAAAGGCTGGCCGGGGAGATCGGGGTCGATCGTTTCTGCTACCACCTCTCGGACCTGCCGGGCATGGCCTCGGAAACCTACCGGCCCGGGACCGAGGCCTTCGAGCGCATTCGGGGCAAGCTGTTCTGAATCCGCTCCATCCAAGGCGCCCCGATGGGATCAGGCCACCGCGCCGGGCAGGGTGAATACCACGCAGGTGCCCTTGCCTTCGGTGCTGTCGAGGCGAATATCGCCCCCGTGGTTGCGGACGATCTCGCGGCAGATGCTGAGGCCGAGGCCGGTGCCCTTGCCCTCGGGCTTGGTGGTGAACATGGGGCGGAAGACCTGGCTCAGCAGGTCCGCGGGAATGCCCTGGCCCGAATCGGAGAACCGCAGCTCCCACCAGGGGCCGTTGGGGGTGCTGTCCTCGGCGGGCCCCGCCGCAAGGCGCACGGTCCCGCCGGCGGGCATGGCGTCCACGGCGTTCTTCATGAGGTTGAGGAAGAGCTGTTCCATCTGCTTGCGGTCGACATCCAGGCGGCAATCGGCGGGGACCTCGGTTTCCACGGTGATGCCGTGCGAGGTCAGGGTGGGCGTCCACAGCTGCTGGAGGTCGTCCAGGAGGTCGGTGAAGGCCTGGGGCTCCCGGTGCAGCTGGGGCCTCCGGGTGAGGTCGAGCATGCGGCGCACGATGTCGCCCACGCGCTGGATCTGGGCGTGGATCACATGGAGGCGCTCGCGGAGGCGGTCCGGCAGGTCCGGCTGGGCATCCATGAGCTGGAGGTGGCCGTTCACCAGGTTGAGGGGCGTGCCCACCTCGTGGGCGAAAGTGGCCGCGAGCTGGCCGGCCACGGCGAGCCGCTCCTGGCCGCTGAGTTCCTCCCGCAGGAGCGCCATGCGCTCGGCCATGGCGGCGAGTTCGGCGTTCTTGGCCTGCAGCTCGGACAGGGCGGCGTCGATGCGGTCCTGCAGGTTGGCGTTCAGGCCCCGGATCTCGCGGATCAGGGCCTCGCGCTCCTCGCCCGCGCGCTGGAGCTGGACGGCCATCTCGTTGAAGCGCGCGGCGATGAGGCCCAGTTCGTCGCTGCGCTTGATGGGCACGCGGGCCTGGGCTTCGCCGCGCTCCAGCTGCTGCATGGCCAGCACCATGGCCTCGATGGGATCGCTGATGAGCACCCGCAGGATCAGCCACAGCAGGATGAACTCGCCCAGCAGAACGCCGGGCAGGGTGTGCAGGGTCTTGTTGAAGTTGTTGCTCCAGACCACCTCCCAGCGCTCCAGATCGCAGTAGGCGCGGACGAGGCCGATGGGCGGCTGGCCGGGTTTGTGGTTGTGGATGGGCTGGTACACCTTCCAGGCGCGGCCCCCCGTGTTGAGATCCACCAGCTCGGCCTGGGGCTTGGTGATCGAGAGGTAGGAGCCGATCTCCGGGCCCCACTCCACATTCACCTCGTCTCCCGAGGAGCGCACCAGCTCCACCTCGTTGCTCTTGCCGACCCGCTTGAAGACATCGATCTGGAAGATGCTGCGGTCCGGGCCCGCGATGCTGTCCAGCAGCTGATCGAGCTTGTCGGGGTCCTTGAAGCCGGGATCCCGCTCTACGATGTCGGTCTCGACGGTGCCCGCGGCTTCGATCACCAGCTTGCGGGAATAGTTCTCCAGCTCGCGGCGGCTGTTGCGGGTGATGGAATAGGCCACGGCCACGGTGAGCAGGCTGGTGACCAGACCCAGCAGGAGGAAGAGCTTGGCGTGGACGCTGCGCAGCCAGGCCAGGGGGCGGATCCGCACGCGCCGCAGCATCACAGGGAGCCGTCGGCAGGTGGGAGCCCCAGGGCCTCGCGCAGCGCCCGGGAGAAGGCGGCGGAGCCCTGCCTCGGAGCCAGCGCGGTGAAGCGGTCGAAGGCGGCCCGGCGGGCTTCGGCCACCTCGCCCAGGAGTTCCAGCACGCCCCCGCGGAGGGTGCCACGGTCCCGGCTGCGGAGTCCGGCCTCCGTCTCCCAGAGCAGGGCTTCGAGGGTGGCGAGGTCGTGGTGGTCCCCCAGGGCGGTCTGGAGGCCGCGCAGCTCCTTCAAGAGGGCCTCGGGCGGCGCGGCGAAGGCGCTCTCCAGGGCCTCCAGCGCGTAGCGCAGCTTCTTGATCCGCACCCGCGCCTTGTGCAGGGCCGGGGCATCCTCCTGGGCGGCCAGGGGGGCCAGATCCCCGAGCGCGGCCTCCACGCGGGGTCCCAGGCAGGCCCAGGCGGCCTCCTGGAGTGACATCTGCTGGAAGGGGTCGCGCAGGGCCGGGACCTCCAGCAGGCGCTGCAGATCCGGCAGGCGGAGGTGCTCCAGCTCCCGGCGCATGGCCCGGCGGGCCTTGGCGCGGGCGCGGTCCATCCCCTCCAGCAGGTGTTCGAGGGCGGCGGCCTGAACCGGGTTCCGGGCTTCGAGGAGCCGGGCCCTCAGGTCGTCCGCGTGGACATCGAGTTCGCGGGGCAGGCCGAGGACATCCACCAGATCCTTCAGGGCCCGGCGCCGGCTCTTGTGGCCGGGGTAGGCCTCGGCATCCACCAGGTCGAGCACCGCGCCGAGGCGCCGGGCGGAGACGCGCACCTGGTGCAGCTGTTCCATGTTTTCGGCCCAGTCCGCCGGGGCCAGCAGCGCCTGCAGCCCCGCCAGCCGGACCTCCAGGGCCCGGTGGAGCAGGATCGCCAGTTCGGCTGGGTGCATCCCATGATTCTAGACACAAATCGCGAAAGCGAAAAAATGGCGTAAACTGGAATGACCATGGAACACATTCACATCAAGGGTGCCCGCGAGCACAACCTCAAGAACTTCGACCTCAGCCTGCCGAGGAACCAGCTGGTGGTGATCACGGGGCTGTCGGGCTCGGGCAAGTCCAGCCTCGCCTTCGACACCCTCTACGCCGAGGGCCAGCGGCGCTATGTGGAAAGCCTGTCGGCCTACGCCCGCCAGTTCCTCGACCAGATGGAAAAGCCCGATGTGGACAGCATCGAGGGCCTCTCGCCCGCCATCTCCATCGAGCAGAAGACCACCAGCAAGAACCCCCGCTCCACCGTGGCCACGGTGACGGAGATCTACGACTACCTGCGCCTGCTCTTCGCGCGCACGGGCAAGCCCACCTGCGTGGCCTGCGGGAAGGCCATCGCCAGCCAGACCATCCAGGAGATGGCGGACCAGATCCTGAGCCAGCCCGAGGGCGCCAAGCTGGAGATCCTGGCGCCCGTGGTGCGGGGCCGGAAGGGCGAGTACAAGAAGCTGCTCCAGGACCTCATGAAGCGCGGCTACATCCGGGCCCGCGTCAACGGACAGATGCTGGATCTCACCGAGGGCGTGCCCGACCTGGACAAGCAGAAGAAGCACACCATCGAGGTGGTCATCGACCGCCTGAAGGTGAGCCCCTCCATCCAGTCGCGGCTGGCCGACAGCCTGGAGATCGCCTGCAACCTGGCGGAAGGCTCGGCGCTGATGGACCTGAATGGGACTGAGACCCTCTTCTCCAGCAAGCTGGCCTGCAACAACCCGAAGTGCGGGAGGTTCGGCCAGGGCCTGCCCGAGCTGGAGCCGCGCTCCTTCTCCTTCAACACGCCGTACGGCGCCTGCCCTACCTGCGACGGCCTGGGCTTCAAGCGCCAGTTCGCGGAAGAGCTGATCATTCCGAACCCGGCCCTCTCCATCAACGAGGGCGCCATCCAGGCCAGCGGCTGGAAGAGCGTGTCCGAGGATGGTTGGCGCTCGCAGATGCTGGACCAGCTGGCCCGCAAGGCGAAATTCAGCCTGGACATGCCCTGGAAGAAGCTGCCCGCGGACATCCGGCGCCTGCTGCTGCACGGCACCGAGAAGGAGATGCGCTTCACCTACGAGAACAAGAAGAACCGCTACGACTTCGTCCACCACTTCGAGGGCATCGTCGGCAACCTCGAGCGCCGCTACCGCGAGACCACCAGTGAGGAGATCCGCGCGGAGCTGGAGGAGTCCATGCGCGTCGTCCCCTGCGAGGCCTGCGCCGGGTTGCGCCTGAAACCCGAAGTGCTGGCGGTGTATGTGGGGGGGCAGAACATCGCCCAGGTGGTCTCGCAGAGCGTGCGCGATGCCCGGAAGTGGTTCGCGGACCTGGTGCTGGAAGGCAAGGAGGCCGTCATCGCCGAGAAGGTGCTGAAGGAAGTCCGCGAGCGGCTGGGGTTCCTCGACGATGTGGGCCTCGGCTACCTCACGCTGGACCGCAGTGCGGCCACCCTGTCCGGCGGCGAGGGTCAGCGCATCCGCCTCGCCACGCAGATCGGCAGCAAGCTCCAGGGCGTGCTCTATGTGCTGGATGAACCCAGCATCGGCCTGCACCAGCGCGACAACCTGCAGCTCATCCGCACCCTCCAGGAGATGCGCGACCTGGGCAACTCCGTGCTGGTGGTGGAGCACGATCTGGAGACCATCCTCGCCGCCGATCATGTGGTGGACATGGGGCCCGGCGCCGGAGAGCACGGCGGCCAGGTGGTGGCCCAGGGCACGCCGGACGAGATCCGCCGCACGCCGGGCTCCGTGACGGGCGACTTCCTGTCGGGCCGCGACGCGATCTCCGTGCCCCGCACCCGGCGCAAGGCCAAGCGCGGACACCTCTCCGTGCTGGGCGCCGAGGAGAACAACCTCAAGAAGGTGGACGCGGACTTCCCCATCGGCCTCTTCACCTGCGTCACCGGCGTGAGCGGCTCGGGCAAGAGCACGCTGGTGAACGAGATTCTCTACAAGGCCCTGGCCAACCAGCTGCACCAGGGCGTGCACATCGTCGGGAGGCACAAGGCCATCAAGGGCCTGGAGGCCGTGGACAAGGTCATCGACATCGACCAGGCGCCCATCGGCCGCACGCCGCGCAGCAACCCGGCCACCTACACGGGCCTCTTCACGCCGCTCCGGGAGCTGTTCGCGCAGCTGCCCGAGAGCAAGGCCCGCGGCTACGCGCCGGGCCGCTACAGCTTCAATGTGAAGGGCGGCCGCTGCGAGAAGTGCGAGGGCGACGGCGTCCTCAAGATCGAGATGCACTTCCTCCCGGATGTGTATGTGACCTGCGAGCAGTGCAAGGGCAAGCGCTACAACCGCGAGACGCTGGAGATCCACTACAAGGGCAAGAGCATCTCCGATGTGCTGAACCTGACCGTGGAGGAGGCGCTGGAGCTGTTCGCGCCCATTCCGGTGCTGGCCAACAAGCTGCAGACCCTCATGGATGTGGGCCTGGGCTACATCCGCCTGGGCCAGAGCGCCACCACGCTGTCAGGGGGCGAGGCGCAGCGCGTGAAGCTGGGCAAGGAGCTGAGCAAGCGCCCCACGGGCCGCACGGTCTACATCCTGGACGAACCCACCACGGGCCTGCATTTGAAGGACATCCAGAAGCTGCTGGAAGTGGTCAACCGGCTCGTGGAGACCGGGAATACGGTCATCGTCATCGAGCACAACCTCGATGTGATCAAGACCGCCGACTGGATCCTCGACCTCGGTCCCGAGGGCGGCGGCGAGGGCGGCCGCGTCATCGCCGTGGGCACGCCCGAAGAGGTGGCGCGGAAGAAGACCAGCGTGACGGGGAAGTACCTGGCGCCCTACCTGAAATAGCCCCCTGGGCCCTGCAGGCCTGGGCTCTAGGCCTGGAATTTAGGCCTGGAATTCAGGCGTAGAGATCCACCCGCTGACCGGTGCCGCCCGCCTGGGCCACCAGCTTGGCCATGTCGGCCCCCTGCTCGGCCTGGATGTCGATGACCTTCTTGAGCACGCTGACCACGACCTCGTTCTGGGTCTGGAGCTGCTTCTGGGCGGAGATGGCGGCGAGGGTGATGTCCACGGGAACCTCAGTGGGCCTTATCGGACCCTTGGCTTGCGGACTTGAGCCGCCCGGAGGAGGGCCGCGGCATCCTGGACCGGGGTCCGGGCCTCGGTGGCGGCCTTGTTCTCGGCTGCGATGGCTTCAAATACCTCGCGTCGATGAACTTGGACGCTTCGAGGGGCCTTGATACCCAGGCGGACGCCTTCCTTCGTGATGCCCAGGACGATGACCTCCACCTCGCCCCCGATGACGATGGATTGATCCGGCTTCCTCGTGATGACGAGCATGGTGGGTCAGTCCTGGGGGAGGATCGGGAATCGCAGGGGGTATTTCTCAGCGTTCAGCGCGATCTGGAAGCCCACGCGGGTCTTCACATTGACGACCAGGGGCCCGGCCAGGTTCGTGGTCATGCGCCGGGGATCCTCGGGAATCACCACGAGGGTCAGGATCAAGGCGTCCTCCGGGACCTCGAGGCCCAGGGCCTCGGCGTCCTCGTCGCCCAGGGGCACGGCGTAGTCCTCCTGGATGCCGGCCGGATCCAGGCAGGTGAAGGCGATCTCCGGAGACTCCACGGACTGGAGGAACTTCAGGGGATAGCCGTCCCGGGGCTCGAAGAGCCGGAAGGTCGTCAGCTGGGGGAAGCCCAGGAGGCCCTTGGGAAAGGTGAGGAGGATGCCGTCATCGGTCGTGGTCATGGTCGCTCGGTGTTGTTCCAGATCAATCCATCGGACGAATCAGCGTCCTCCTGAGTTTCAAGTCCCCCCTCGCGGAAGACCTCCCAGAGAGCTTCCGCGCGTTTGCGGCGGAAACGCGGGTTGGGGATGGTGCGCTCCAGGGCCTCCCTGGTGGCCGGGGGATGCGCCAGGCGAGCCGTGAGCCAGCGGTTGCCCAGCTCCATGACGGCCGCCACATCGCCCTCGTTGCCCCAGGCCCAGCGCAGGGCCGTGAGCTTCTTGGCCCGTTCCACGGCCAGCTCGCCCAGGTACCTGACCTTGTCCACCACGGGGTCGTGCTTGGGAGGCACATAGGCCCGCACGCGCTTCAGCAGGTGCCGCATCTCCTTGGGCAGGCTGGCGAGCCGGGGGCCGATCTCCGGGTGCTCCCGCTGCGCGTCGGCCTCGTCGGCCAGGATGCGCAGCAGGGGCAAGAGCAGGGCCGCATCGCGGCTGGCGTAGCTGATCTGGGCGTCCCGCAGGGGGCGCAGCATCCAATTGGAGTCCTGCTCCTCTTTGGGGATGTCCAGGCCCAGCTTGAGCTTGGCCATGGTCTTGAGGCCGGGCTGCGGATAGCCGAGCGCGCGGGACAGCAGCATGGTGTCGAAGATGCTGTCGGGCACCACATCGTAGATCCGCTTGAACACGATGCCGTCGCCGGAGAAGTCGTGGACGATCCAAGGCACCTGGGCCATGGCCTGCAGGGCGGGCCGCATGAGGTCATCGAGGGCCAGGGGATCCACCAGCCAGGCCTGGTCGTGCGTGGCCACCTGCATGAGGGCCAGCACGCAGTGGTGCATGCCCGTGAGGCTGCACTCAATGTCCACGGACAGCACGCCGGCCGCGTGCCACAGAGGGAGGGCCTCCTGCAGCTTCTCGGGCGTGTCCACGAAGGTCGTGGGAAGGTCGAAGTGATCGAGCACCATCCGGCCAGTATGGCAGTCCGGTACCATGATCCTTCGTCACGATCTGCGAGGCCTCATGAACCGCTCCCTCTTCTGGACCACCTTCGCCACCGTGTTTCTCGCGGAAGTGGGCGACAAGACTCAGCTGGCGGCCATGACGGCGACCGTGCGCAGCGGCCAGATCTGGACCGTGTTCCTCGCCGCCAGCGCGGCCCTGGTCTGCGCCACGGCCATCGGCGTGGCCCTGGGCGGCGTCCTGTTCCGCTACATCCCGGAGGCCGCCATCAAGTGGGCCGCGGGATGCGCCTTCATCGCGGTGGGGCTGTGGGTGCTGATCAAGGGCTGACCTCCGGGCCCGCTCCTGAGCCTGCTTTGGAGCTTGCTTCGGGGCCGACCCGCCTCTTCTACGACGGTGGCTGCGGCTTCTGCCATGCCGCGGTGCGCTTCATCGCCCGGCGCGATGCGGCGGGCCGCATCCGGTTCGCCCCCCTGGGGGGAGCCACCTTCCAGCGGCAGGTCCCCGAGGTGGACCGGCGGGGCCTGCCGGACAGCCTGGTGGTGCTTCCTCCTGGGAGTCGCCCCCTGACGCGCTCGGACGCCGTGATCCACCTGCTGCGCGCCCTGGGTGGTGCCTGGGCGGTGGGGGCCCGCCTGCTGGCGGTCGTGTCCCCGCCCCTCCGGGACGGCGCGTACGACTTGATTGCCCGCTTCCGTACGCACCTGTTCCCGCGACCGGAAGAGGCGTGCCCCCGCCTCCCTCCCGCGCTCCTGGACCGCTTCGATCCTTAGGATCTGGTTCCGGGCGCCATCGGCCCCCGCTTCAGCGTGAGGATGGCGATCTCCGGGGGGGCGGCGATGCGGATGGGCAGGCCCACCACGCCGAGCCCGCGGCTCACATAGAGCAGGTCGTCACCCTGTCGGTAGAGCCCGTCCGTGCGGGGGCCGATGAGGTGCGCGCTGCTGAAGCCGGGGATGGGGTTGATCTGGCCCCCGTGGGTGTGGCCTGAGAGCGTGAGACGGGCGCCGGCCTCCAGCGCGCGCTCCCACTCGCTGGGGCGGTGGTTCATGCAGATGCGGAAGGCCTCGGCGGGCAGGTCCCGGGCCGCTTCGGCCGGGCGCGGCCCCGGTCCGAAGACCATGCGGCGGAAGCGCCCGTTCCGCGCCATCGGATCCTGGAGGCCGAGGAGGGCGAGGGTGGCGCCGTCCCGTCGGATCAGCGTCGAGGCGTTTTCCAGGCAGCGGATGCCCTCGGCTTCAAGATCCCGCCAGATGGGGCGCGGATCGTCGAAGTAGTCGTGGTTGCCCAGGATCGCGAAGGTGCCCAGGGGCGGGGAGAAGCCGCGGAAGGCCTCCAGCAGCGGTTCCAGCTCGTCGGGGCGGCTGTCGACGAGATCGCCCGTGAAGAGCAGCAGGTCCGGTCGCTCGCGCTCGGTCAGCTCCCGCCATCGGTGGAGGAGGTTCGGGCTCACCAGGGGACCGGCGTGGAGGTCGCTGAGGTGGGCGAGGCGGAGGCCGTCCAGTCCCTCGGGGAGGTCCGGGAAGCTGAGGGCGCGGCGGGTGATCTCGGGATCGCCGTAGGCCTGCCGTGCGCCTCCGGCCCCCAGGGCCACGGCGGCGCCCGTGCTCGCCAGGGCGGCGGTCTGCAGGAAGGCCCGGCGGCTCAGGTCCACGGCGCCCTCACCCACGCCTTCCCCGGCCTCCTCCGGGCGGTTCCTTTGCCAGAACCGCCAGGCGCCCTCGGCCAGCATGCCGGCCAGTAGGTGCAGGACCGTGAAGGCCTGGAAGTAGAAGCCCGCCCGGGCCAGCGTCCGCAGCCATGGCAGGGCGCCGTGGCCGCCCAGACCCAGGATGCGGAGGCCCGCGAAGAGCACCAGGGGCACATGGATCAGGCCCAGGATCCAGGGCAGCCAGCGCCGGTAGGGGGCGGCCACCTCCAGGCGGAGCAGCCGCAGGTGCAGCCACTGGACCAGGAAGATGAGGACGAGCGAGATCAGGAAGGGCATCAAGGGCTCAACAGAGGTACTACGGTCTCACGATCACGCTGAGGGTCCCCACAGTACGGTGCTTCATCGGCCCGTCCAAGGGGCGATGCAGGCCCAGGGTGAAGCTCAGGTTGCCGCTCAGGCGGCGCAGCACATCCAGGGGCAGGCCCAGGCGACGGCTGTCCAGCTCCAGCCCCGCCACGCGCTGGGCGGCGGGCCGGGGCTGGGCCCCGTCCCACACCGTCGAATGCTCGAGGTAGGCCTCCAGGGGGCCGAGGCCCAGCTCGCCGCGGAGGCGGCGGAGACGGTCCCCCGTGGCGGTGTAGGCCGGAAGCGCGGCCTGGGTCGCGCGGTTGGCATCCAGGGCCACGGGCAGCAGCGAGGTGGCCACGCCCCCCAGGTGGAAGCGGTCGAGGGCAGTGGGGTCGCCCGTGATCCGCCCTTCTTCCAGCCGCACCGTGAGGGGGCTCCACGGATTGAGCCAGCCCAGGGTGAGGGCGGCCCGGGTCAGGTTCCAGGTCTGGCCCGCCGTGCGGCCGTGCTGCTCGCGGGCGGCGGCGCTCAGCAGGAAGCCCTGATCGTCGCGGCTCCAGTGGTTGCCCAGACCCGCCTCCACGCCTCCGAGGGACCGATGGGTGGTCTGTCCGTCCGGACTTTCGACGCGCTCGAAGGCCACCACGGGCCGGATGCGCGCCCGGGGCCGGCCCAGGTCCTCCCGCTCGAAGGCCAGCTCGGCGCCCCGGCGTTCGCGGTCGAAGCCCGCGGCCGGCGTGAAGCGCTGGCTCGAAGAGCGTTCGAGGAGCGAGAAGGCCTGAAGGGAGGGGGCCCACCGCCACCCGCGCCAGGCCATCCCCGCCATGCCCCCCCGGGGGCCAGCGCCATCGCCCAGCCCCGCCAGGACCTGCCAGTTGAGGCGGTGGAGCAGGTCATTGCCTCCGAGGCCGAGCTGAGCGCTGAAGCCCGAGGGCGTGGCGCTGTACCCGGCGAGGGCGAAGGTGTCGTGGCTTTCGCCGACGCGATACGGATGGGGCTCGACGGGCACCGGGGCGGGCAGGGGGCTGGGCTCGTCGGGAGGAGAGAGGATGACGCCCGCCACCAGGGGCGCCGGATCCATCCAGGACGGCGGTGGAGCCGCGGGCGGCGGCGGCGTGGCCTCCAGGCGGCGGATCTCGACGCCGGAGGCGGTGAGCCGCGTGAAGTAGATCCATTTGCCGTCCGGCGTGGCCACGGGGTTCCACGCGGCGGCCAGGGTCCGGGTGAGGGTCCGCCCCTGGGTGTCCACGAGGTTCCAGATGCCGTCGATGTCCTTCCATCCCGGGTCCCCCTTCGCCGGGGCGGGCGGGGTGAACTTTCCGGGCCGGACGCTGGTGCCGAGGGTCCAGCGGTACGGCTGGGCCTGCAGCACGCCTTCTTCGTTGGGCAGGCGGAGCTGGAAGCCCACGGTGTCGGCTCCGAGCCAGACCGGCTTCCAGGGCAGGGCGCCCTGCAGGCGGGGCACCCGCCGCGTGGGGGCCACGGTGGGGGTGGCGGGGGCATGGTCGGGGGGCTCGTCCGAGCCTGTAGCTGGGGCCGTGGCTTTGGCGGCGGGCCTTGGAGCGTTCAGATCCCAGAGGTAGAGGCCGGGGTGTTTCGGATCCAGCACCCGGGCCAGGAGCTTCGTGCCGTCGGGGCTCAGGGCCAGGTCGCTGACCCAGCCGTTGAGCCGGGTGAAGACCTCGCCTTCACGCAGGCCCTGCGCCTTGGCCCGGCGCTCCAGCTCCAGGGCGCTGTGGGTCAGCTCGGCGCAGAAGCGCTGGTAGCCGTCCTTGGGGCCGAATCCGAAGGTGGCTGTGAAGGCGGCCTCGAAATTGCGCGTTCCGGCCAGGCGGGTCCACAGCCCCTGCAGGACCTTCGGATCCGCGGACTTCGTCTCCAGCCAGGCCAGGTAGGCGCTCCCCCCCAAGTAGGCCATGCTGCCGCCGAGGAAGCCGTCCGTGCGGCTCAGGGCCTCGTAGGTGGGGAGCTTGCCCTCCAGGGCCCACTGGCGCAGCACCGCGGCGCGGATGGCGCTGTGGGGCCGGCCGCTGCCCGTGAGCTTGCCTTCGATGAGGGTGGCGTAGCCTTCGGTGACCCAGCGGGGCGACTTTTCGGTGAGGGGTCCCAGGACGGCCGTCCATCGCCGCCACAGATTCGGCTTGCGGCCCGGGCGCAGCAGGTGGTGCATGTGGCCCAGCTCGTGGACGACTAGGAGCTCCGCCCAGCCCCGGTGGTGGCCGACGATGGAATCGGCCTCCGGCTCGGTCTTCCAGAGCACCACATGGGGGCGCCGGAGCAGCGGGAAGGCCATGCCGTTGGCCTCCATCACGGGATCCTGGATCAGGATGTCGATGGGCTGGCCGGGCTTCTCGTAGGCGAATCCCACGAGCCCCAGGTACTGGGCGTGGATGCCCTCCACCCGGCTCGCCACCTCCCGGCCGAAAGCCTCGAAGGCTACGGGGCAGTGGATCCGGTAGTGGGCCGTGGTGAAGGTGAGCCAGGGGGCGTCCGGGGCCTGGACCCGGGGCGCCGCCTGGACCAGGGCGGACAGAAGGGCGATGCCGGCGGCGAGGGATCGACAGTTCATGACACCAGTGTGCCCTTTCGCGGGGGATCCTTCCCGCCTTCCCTGTACGGGTGGGGCCGGACAGCTGATAGCGTCTTACCCATGTCCCGAATCCGGATCCTGCCCGACCAGGTGGCCAACCAGATCGCCGCCGGGGAGGTGGTGGAGCGACCCAGCTCGGTGCTGAAGGAGCTGGTGGAGAACGCCCTGGATGCCGGTGCGCGCCGCGTCGAGGTGGCCTGGGAAGAGGGCGGCAAGCGCTTCCTGGAGGTGGCAGACGACGGTTCGGGCATGGCCCGGGACGACCTGTACCTGGCCCTGGAACGCCACGCCACCAGCAAGGTGCGCACGGCGGAGGATCTGGGGCACCTGGCCAGTTTCGGCTTCCGCGGCGAGGCCCTGCCCAGCATCGCCAGCGTCAGCCGCTTCGACCTCACGAGCGCGGAATCCGAGGGCGCGGGCCACCGTCTGCGCTGCGAATTCGGCGTCATCAAGGAGGTGGCGCCGGTCTCCCGCAGCCGCGGCACCACCGTGACCGTGCGGGATCTGTTCGCCCAGCTGCCGGCGCGACGCCGCTTCCTGAAGTCCACGGACACGGAGCACGCCCAGCTCTGGGGCGCCGTGGCGCGGCTGGCCCTGAGCTCGCCCGGGGTCCACTGGACCCTCCGCCCAGATCGCGGCACGCCCCTGGTGCTGCCGCCCGTGGACGACCCGGGGCAGCGTCTGGCGCCGCTTCTGGGCGAGAAGCTTGGCCGCCTGGTGCCCTTCGTGAACGGGGAGCCCCCCTGGCGCCTGCGGGGCTTCGTGTCGCCGCCGGATCTGAGCTTCCGCGACCGGAACCACCTCTACCTGTTCGTGAATGGCCGGGCCGTGCGGGACCGCCTGCTGCTGGCGGCGCTCTCCGAGGCCTGGTCCGGCACCTTCGCCAAGGGCTCGTACCCGGCGGCCGTGCTCTTCCTGGAGCTGCCCCCCGAGGCGGTGGATGTGAATGTGCATCCCACCAAGGCCGAGGTGCGCTTCCGCGAACCCCAGCGCATCTTCGCCTGGGTGCGGGGGGGCGCCGAGGAGGCCTGGGCGAAGCTGCGCGGCGGGTTGGCGTCGGTGCTGGAGCTGCCCCCCAAGCCTCTGGAGGCCGAGTTCGAGCTGGATCCCTCGCGCCGGCTGGTGCCCCAGCATCCGCGGCTCTGGTCCGATCATTCGGGGGGAGCCCTCGGCGGGTACCGGGCCCTGGAGGAGGCCTTCGTCACGCCACCGCCGGAGGCCGTCTATGCGTACGAGCCGGCGCCCTCGGGCGTGGCGGAGGGCCTGGGCTCAGAGGCGGGCATCCGGTACCTGGGGGCCTTCCAGCGCACCTACCTGCTGGCGGAGATCACCGGCCCTGCGGGGCCGGAACTCTGGATCGTGGATCAGCATGTGGCCCATGAGCGGGTGCTCTTCGAGCGGCTCTTCCTGCGCCGCCACGCGCCCGCCATCCAGCCCCTGATGCCGCCCCAGGTCGTGCAGCTGGGCCCGGAGGCCCTGGCCCGTCTCCAGCCCTTCCTGGCGGAGCTGGCGGCTGCGGGCGTGGAGGTCGATCCGTTTGGGGCCGATGCCCTGGTGGTGCGCGGCCTGCCGGATTTCCTGGTGGAACGCGACCCGCAGGCCCTGCTGGAGGATCTGCTGGCCCGGCTGGAGCGGGAGGGGCGCGTGGACCTCGACGCCTTCCGCCGCGACCTCAACGCCGAACTGGCCTGCCGCGCCGCCATCAAGAAGCACCACGCGCTGCCGCCCGATCTGGCCCTGGGCCTCATCCAGGACCTCCTCGCCTGCGAGGTTCCCAACACCTGCCCCCACGGCCGGCCGATCATCAAGAAACTGACCCTGGAGGACCTGGAGCGGAGCTTCGGGCGGAGGCTCTGATCCGGCCATCGGACGGTGCCCTGGTCTCGACAGGGTCAAAGCTGCCCAATACTCAGCACATCCCGGAGGAAACCCGATGGGATCCCCAACCAGCGAGGGAGCTTCCATGCAGGCCGTGATTCTTTGTGGAGGGAAGGGCACGCGCCTTCGGGAAGAAACCGAATTCAAACCGAAACCCATGATCCGCGTGGGTGATCAGCCGATCCTCTGGCACATCCAGAAGCACTTCGCGACCCACGGGGTCAGTGACTTCGTCCTGTGCATGGGGTACAAGGCTGAGCTGATCCGGGACTATTTCCTGAACTACGACCTCAACCATTCCGATGTGCTGCTCGAGCTGGGCACGAAGCATGTGGTGC
Organism: Geothrix oryzae; assembly: GCF_030295385.1. GTDB lineage: Bacteria > Acidobacteriota > Holophagae > Holophagales > Holophagaceae > Geothrix > Geothrix oryzae. Next base: position 3,155,614 of record NZ_AP027079.1, on the reverse strand, counting down.
CGCTGGAGGCCGGGTACGAAGAAAAGAACTGGCGGATCTGGATGGTGGATACCGGACAGGAGACCAATACGGGCGGTCGGCTGAAGCGCATCCAGAAATACATCCAGGGACCGACCTTCCTGGCGACCTATGGCGACGGCGTGGCCGATGTGGACATCCCCCGGCTCCTGGCCTTCCACGCCTCGCATGGGAAGCTGGCCACGGTGACGGCGGTGCGTCCCAGCTCCCGATTCGGCGAGCTGGGCCTGTCGGGCGACAGCGTCACCCTCTTTGCGGAGAAGCCCCAGGTGCGGGAGGGGTGGATCAACGGCGGCTTCTTCGTCTTCCAGCAGGAGGTCCTCGATCTCATCGAGGGGGACGAGGAGTCTCTGGAATTGGGTCTCCTGAGGAAACTATCGGAGCGGGACGAACTCCGGGCCTACTTCCACGAGGGTTTCTGGCAGTGCATGGACACCTACCGGGAGATGGAGCTGCTCCAGGATCTGTGGCATTCGGGACACGCTCCCTGGAAGACCTGGTGACCCGATGGACCTGGGCGAAGCCTACCGTGGCAAGCGCGTCCTGCTGACCGGGCACACCGGATTCAAAGGGGCCTGGCTGGCCCTCTGGCTGCGGCGCCTGGGGGCGGAAGTCGGGGCGGTCGCCCTCCCTCCGGATACCGAGCCGAACCTCTGGTCCGCCCTCGGCCTCGAGAATGAGGTGCACTCGGAGTACGCAGACATCCGTGATTCCGGGCGGCTGCGGGCCCTGGTGGACGCCTTCCGCCCGGAATTCGTCTTCCACCTGGCGGCCCAGGCCCTCGTGCTTCCCTCCTACGAGGATCCCGTGGGCACCTTCGCCACCAACCTCATGGGCACGGTCAATCTCCTGGAAGCCTGCCGCCATCAGCCCTCCATCCGCGCCATGGTGGTCGTGACCAGCGACAAGTGCTACCGCCAACCCGGGAGGCACCCCTTCCGCGAGGATGACCCCCTGGGTGGGGAGGATCCCTACAGCGCCTCCAAAGCCTGTGCCGAACTCGCCACGGCCGCCTATCGCCGTGCCTGGTTCCGGGAGGGGGTGGGCCTCGCCACGGTCCGGGCGGGCAATGTCATCGGCGGCGGCGACTGGGCGGCCCATCGGCTGGTCCCGGACCTCATGCGTGCCTTCCAGCAGGGGAGGACTCCCGGGATCCGGCGGCCAGAAGCCCGGCGGCCCTGGCAGCATGTCCTGGATCCCCTGGATGGCTACCTGCGCCTCGGAGCCAAGCTGGCGGCCGACCCGGGACCCTGGTCAGGGCCCTGGAATGTCGGCCCCAGCCCGGAGCAGGCCTGGACGGTGGCCCAAGTCGCCGATGCCTGCTGCCGGGCTTGGGGGGGGACGGCGACCTGGATCTTGGAGGGGGCCCCCTCAGGACTGGAAGCGGAGCGGCTGGAACTCGACAGCTCCCGGATCCGGGAATGCCTGGGTTGGATGCCGCGCTGGACCGTGGAAGCGGCGATTGAGCGGAGTGTCCGGTGGTACCGGGCCTTCGCGGACGGGGTGCCAGCACGCGTCCTTTGCGAGACCGATCTGGAGGCCCGCGGATGAGCCACCTGACCTGCCGCATCTGCGGCTCACCCCTGGCGCTGAGCCTGGTGGATCTGGGCACCAGCCCCCTGGCCAACGGCTACCTCAGGCCGGAGGATCTGGAACGGCCCGAGGTGCACTACCCTCTGCATCCGCGGGTCTGCGAGTCCTGCTGGCTGGTCCAGCTGCCCGCCTTCGAGACGCCCGAGGCCTTGTTCGGACACTACCTGTACTTCTCCTCCTTCTCGGATGCCTGGCTTGCCCATGGCCGGGCCCTCGCCACCGAAGCCATCCGGGACTTCGGATTGGGCTCTCGGAGTCATGTGGTCGAGGTCGCCAGCAACGACGGCTACCTGCTGCAGTATTTCAAGGAGGCGGGGGTCCCGGTCCTCGGCATCGAACCCGCCGCCAATGTGGCCCAGGCCGCCACGGACAAGGGCATTCCGACGCTGACCCGGTTCTTCGGGGCCGACCTCGGGGAGGAACTGGCGCAGTCGGGGCGCCAGGCCGATCTCCTGCTGGGCCTCAATGTCCTGGCCCATGTTCCGGACCTGCACGATTTCACGGAGGGCCTGCGCCGAGCCCTGGCGCCCCGGGGCACGCTGGTCCTGGAATTTCCCCACCTGCTGGAGCTGATCCAGGGCCTCCAATTCGACACGATCTACCACGAACACTTCAGCTATCTGAGCCTGCTGGTCGTGGAGCGGCTCTTTGCGGAACATGGGTTGACCGTCTTCGATGTGCAGCGTCTCCCCACCCACGGGGGATCCCTCCGCATCCACGGATGCGGCTCCGCGGATCCCAGGGCCGCCCTCCCCTCTGAGCGGCTGTGCCTCCTGAGACGGCTGGAGCGCGAGGCCGGCCTCGACCGAAAGGAAGGCTACGCTCGATTCCAGGCGCAGGTGTGGGATCTGAAGAACGACTTGCTCGCCTTTCTCCTCGACCAGAAGCGCGCGGGGCGAGTGGTCGCGGCCTATGGGGCCCCAGCCAAGGGAAACACCTTCCTGAATTTCGCCGGGATCGGGCCGGATCTGATCCCCTTCACCGTGGATCGGAGCCCCCACAAGCAGGGTCGATTCCTCCCGGGCAGCCGCATCCCCATCCTGGCACCGGAGGCCGTGGCCGCCCGGCGGCCGGATTTTCTGCTCATCCTCCCCTGGAACCTTCGGGAGGAGATCCGTGAACAGATGGACCACCTCCGCGGGTGGGGGGGGCGTTTCGTGACCGCCGTCCCCAGGTTGGAGGTGCTGGCGTGAACTTTCTGGAGACGCCGATTCCCGGGGCCATGGTCATCGAGGCCGACCGGTACGAGGATGACCGGGGATTTTTCGCCCGGGTCTATTGTGAGCAGGCCTTCCGGCTGGCGGGACTGCCCGTGATCTGGCCCCAGTCCAGCAGCGTGTGGAATCGGCGGAAGGGTACCCTCCGGGGACTGCACTTCCAGGACGCACCCCACCAGGAAGCCAAGCTGGTGCGGTGCGCGGTGGGGCGGATCTTCGATGTCATCGTCGATCTCCGTCCCGGGTCGCCCACCTACCGCAAGTGGTGGGGTGTGGAGTTGAGCCGTGAAAACATGAGGACCCTCTTCGTTCCCATGGGTCTCGCCCACGGCTACCAGACGCTGGCAGATGACACAGAGATCCATTACATGATCTCGGCCCTCCATGTCCCCGGGGCGGCGCGGGGCATCCGCTGGGATGATCCGGAGCTCGGGATCCCTTGGCCCCAGGAGAACCCGGTGCTGTCCGAACGGGATCGCATCTGGCCAGACCTCGGCACATGGCATGCGGGCAAGCTGAGGGCGAAGGAGGAACACCATGACTGAACAGGCCCTGCCGGTATTCAGACCGCTCCTGGACGAAACGGATTTCCAGGCGGCGCGGGCGGCCCTGGAGATGGGCTGGCTGGGCATGGGCAGCTATGTCGGACAGTTCGAGGAGGCCACCCGGACCTACCTGGAAGCAGGCGATCGGCATGTGGTGGCGGTGAGCACCGGCCACGCCGCCCTGCATCTGGCGCTGCTGGTGGCGGGGGTGGGACCCGGCGATGAGGTCATCACCCCCTCCTTCAACAATGTGGCGGACTTCCAGGCCATCTTGGCCACGGGCGCGGATCCGGTCTTCTGCGACATCCGCGACGACACCCTCTGCATTGACCTGGAGCGGGCCGAGGCGCTGGTTTCGCCCCGCACCAAGGCGATCATCGCCATGGACTACGATTGCATTCTCTGCGATCACGATGAAGTGGGTCGACTGGCGGCCCGGCACGGCCTCCGGGTCATCCACGACGCCGCCCACGCCTTCGGATCCCGGTACCATGGGAAGCGGATCGGCAGCTTCTCGGACATCGCCATTTTCAGCTTCGATCCGGTGAAGACCATCACCTGCATCGATGGCGGTCTGGTGGTCGTCCGCACGGAGGAGGAGAAGCGCGCCTTGCAGGAGATGCGGCTCATCGGCATGGGACAACCGTCCACGCTCATGTATCAGAACCGCCGGGCCTGGACCTACGATGTGAACCGTCTCGGATTCCGCTATCACATGGCCAACCTGCATGCGGCCATCGGCCTCGGGCAGCTCTCCAAGATGGCCACCATCGAGCGGACCCGCCGGGCGGCCTGTCGCCGCTACAGTGAAGGGCTGGCGGGCCTGCCGGCCGTCCGGATCCCCAGGAGCGATTTTGAAGGCGTGGTGCCCTTCCTCTATTACATCCGGGTTCCACCCGAGGCGAGGGATGACCTGCGCGGCTTTCTCCAGGAGCGCGGCATCGATACGGGCATCCACTGGCAGCCGGGCCACTGGTTCACCCTGTTCAAGGACTGCCGGAAGGGCGATCTGGGGGTGACGGAACGCGTGGGCCACGAGATCCTCTCCCTGCCTTTGCACTCGGCCATGCAGGATGCCGACCTCGACCGGACGGTGACGGCTATCCGGGCCTTCTTCGGTAAGTGAGGTGGTCCGCGTGAGCCCAACCCGACCCAGTGCCATTCTGATGGGCTCCAAACCAGGGAGTGTCGTCGCCCTAGAGGCTCTGCTTCGGCGGGGCTGGGAGGTCCCCATGGTGGTGGTGAGCCGGAATGTTTCCCATCCCTGGATGCCCACCCCTGATCTGGAAACCCATGCCCATAGCCGCGGCATCCCCGTCCGAAGTCAGAAGGAATTGCTGGATGCACCGCCGGTAGATTTCGTCATCAGCTACATGTACCGGAACCGGGTCACGGCCTCCACCCGTGCTCTTGCCCGTCGTGCGGCCCTCAACTTCCACGCGGGTCCTCTTCCCGAGTTCGGTGGTTGGGCTTTCTACAATGTGGCGATTCTTGAGGAGCGCAGGGAGTACGGCTGCACATGCCACTACATGGAAGACGCCTTCGACGCTGGCGATCTCCTGAAAGTCCGACGCTTCCCCATCGACCCCGCACTGGAGACGGCGGAGAGCTTGGAGCGCCGCTCCCAGGAGGAGATGATCCAGCTCTTTCTGGAGTTCTGCGCTTTGGCGGAATCCGGAGGCGAGCTGCCCCGGGAAGCCCAGGATCCCGCCCGCATGCGCTACCTGGACCAGGCCGGCTTCGAAGCCCTCAAACGGATTCCGGAGGGTGCCGATGGGGCGGTCATTGATCGCCATGCCCGGGCCTTCTGGGCGCCGCCCTACGGGCTCGCCTACCTCGAAGGGGATGGAGGGCGGGTGGAAGTGGTCCCGGCCTGCGTAAAAGAGGCCCTGGCCAGAGAATCTCATCGCGCTGACCTGGATCGTCTTTTTGAGGCCGCTGGCCTGGAGCGGGAGCGATGAAAATCCGCATCGACATGGATAACGGGCGGGTGGAGGTAGAGCGGGGAACGGACCCGGTCGAATCCCATGAGGCAGGTACGGCCGAGGCCTTTGAATTGGTTTCGAAGGCTTGGTTACGCGTGGGCTGGGACGCCAAGTATGTCTACGGTTTCACCTGGATGGGACGGCCCATCATCCAACTTCCCGAGGACATGTTCCGGATCCAGGAGGTCATCCACCAGGTCCGGCCGACCCTCATCATCGAAACCGGCGTTGCCCATGGAGGGTCGTTGATCTTCTACGCGAGCCTCTTCGAGGCGATGGGGACGGGGCGGGTCGTGGGCGTCGACATCGAGATCCGTCCCCACAATCGCGCCGCCATCGAGGCCCATCCGATGGCGAGGCGGATCAGCCTCGTCGAAGGCAGCTCCGTCGATCCGGCCGTGGTGGAGGCGGTCCGCAGCCAAATCCAACCCGACGACCGCGTTCTGGTGGTCCTGGACTCCTGCCACGCGAAGGAGCATGTCCTGCAGGAACTCCGACTCTATGCCCCGCTGGTGTCGGTGGGATCGTACATCCTGGCGGCGGACGGCATCATGAAGGACCTGGTGGGCGCGCCCCGCAGCCAGCCGGACTGGGCCACCAACAATCCCGAAGCCGCGGCCCGGGCCTTCGTCGGCGAATGTCCGGCCTTTGAAATCGTGGAACCCCCCCGCCCCTTCAACGAAGGTCTGGTCGAGCGGCCCGTGACCTATTGGCCGGGCGGCTGGCTCAAACGGATCCGCTGAGCCCCAGGACCGGGAGGACCGTCCGGGTCAACTCGCCAAGGCGGCTCGGGGGCAGGAGGCAGTCGTAGGGTGGGGACATCCAGGGCGCGAGGGTGTTCTCACCCGGGTCGCTCTCCTGATGGGCGGCAGCCAGGAGGGGTTTCGCCGCCTGGACCAGGGGCCAGAGGAGCGGGTCGTGAGCCAGGGCGGCGCAGTAGAGCAGGTCGATGTCCAGGGTGCCGACCAGATCGGTGATCTCCTGGCGGAAGGCTGAGTCCAGCGCGAAGGTGCGGAGATCGAACCCGATGAGGTCATCGAGGTCCGGGTTGGCCTCGGCTGCCTCGAGGGCTTCGATGGGGCACACGAGGATCAGGCGGGCATCAGGAAGAGCCTTGCGCACGGCCGAAAAGAAGGGGCCCGCCGCTTCGTGCTCGGGAAGGCCGCCCGGAATCCAGAGGAGGACGGTGCGGGCCGAGGCGGCCAGGTGCTCGGTGGCGGTGCCTCCCAGGGCGAGGCCGCTGGACTGGGCGAGGGGGAAGAAGGCATCGGCGAGGAAGGCCGAAAAGGCCGGCGGATTGGGTACCGCGAAAGCGCTCGGGTGCTCGCCCCTGAGGATGTCCCGCCAGCAGGGGTGGGGACCCTGGGGCGTCAAGCGCACGAGGGTCTTCAGGAAATCGGTGAAGAGCCACCTCCGCTCGGGTATGCCCAGGGACGAGGTCAAGAGAATCCTGAGCCAGGTCTGGGCGAAGGCGGTGTAGGGTTTCGGGCTTTCGAACCCTTCGTCGAAGCACTCCTTCAGGGTCTGCTCGCTCCCTTTGGGCACCTCGCGGACCCGGTATTGGAACAGAGGGGCATCTACCTTGCAGAAATCGCCCTGGAGCAGGAGTTTGGCGCTGATCAGGACATCTCCGCCCCAGGTCCCCTCGAAGGGCAGGGCCTTGGCGAGAGCATCCCGCCGGGCCAGCCCCATCATGTCCACCCAGTCCATGTGGTCGTAAAGCCGGTGGAGCCTCTCGAGAACCGTGAGCCCCACCGTCGAGAAATTGAGATCCTCCCAATCGGGACGGGGTGATCCCGCCTCGTCGATGACCTGGACGGCGCTGTTGCAGAGGACGGCGCCGGGATGGTTCTGCAGCTCCGCCAGGCACCTCGAGGTGAAGGTCGGGTGACGGAGGTCGTCGTGCGCCTGCCAATAGAAGTAATCTCCCCGGGTGTGCTCGAAGACGAACTCGAAATTCCGGGTGGACCCGATGTTGGTGTCCTGTCGGACATAGCGTACGCGCGGATCCCGCCGGGCATAGCTTTCACAGATCTCGCCGGTTCCATCGGTGGAGGCGTTGTCGGAGATGAGGATCTCCAGGTTCGGATGATCCTGGGCCAGCAGGGAGTCCAGGGAGTCGGCCAGGTACATCTCCCCATTGAAGACGGGGACGCCGATGCTCACCAGCGGAGGGTCTTGGAAGGCCATGAAGCTCCCATCACGGGGTGTCGGGGGTGGAAGACCAGGCCTCCATCATGGCCAGAAATTTCCATAGCTGGACCTTCCGTCGTCCTTCCGTCGTTCGGGGGACCTCACCCGATCCTGCCGATCTCGCTGTCCCTGATCGCGGGACCCGGAGTCAATTCCGATCGCTCCGCCACCAGATCCACGCCCAACCGCTTGGCCACGGCGTAGAGGGCGGGGCGGGCGAGGCCAAGGGTCTGGGCGGCTTCCGCCACGCGGAACCCGCTGGCCTGGAGGGTCTCCAGCAGCAGACGCCGCTGGAAGGCGCGGGTGGCGTCGTCCCAGGTGCGCACCTGGGCCATGGGCGCTTCCAGCTCCGGGAGATGGGACGGCTTGAGGACGCCGCCTTCGCAGCGGAGGATGGCCCGCTCGAGGGCGTGCATCAGCTCGCGCACATTGCCGGGCCAGGGCAGGCGGGCCAGCGCCTCGGGCAGGCCTGGGGCCAGGGCTGGCACGGGACGCTTGGCCGAGGCCGCGGCCCGCACCACGAGCCGCGGCACCAGGAACGGGAATTCATGGCGGCGGGCCGAGAGCGACGGGAGGCGGAGCACCGCGCCCTGGAGGCGAAAGAGCAGGTCGCGCCGGAAGGCCCCGGCCGCGGCCAGATCCTCCATGGGGCGGTGGGTGGCGGCGGCAAAGCGCACATCCACCTTCACGGCATGATCCGAGCCGACGCGGCGGATCTCCCGCTCCTGGAGGACGCGCAGAAGGAGGGACTGCAGGCGCGGCGACAGGTCCGCCACCTCGTCGAGGAACAGGGTGCCTCCGCGGGCGGCCTCGATGGCCCCGCGCCGGTCGCGATCCGCGCCCGTGAAGGCGCCCTTGGTGTGGCCGAAGAGTTCGGACTCCAGCAGCCCCTCGGCAAAGGCCGAGCAGTTCACGGCCACGAGCGGGCCCGAGCGGCCCGATCTCTGGTGCAGCTCCCGGGCCGCCAGCTCCTTGCCGCTGCCCGTGGGGCCGAGGATCAACACGGGCAGCTCGGAAGTGGCCACGCGGTCCAGCTCCCGCAGCAAAGAGGCCATGGGCTCGCTGCCATCCGTGAGCAGGAGGCCGGGCTCGACCGCGACTTCGGCAGGCCGCCGGGCGCGGATCCGGGCGAGCCAGGGCGAGATCAGAAGCGGCTCCAGCGGAGGCGTGGGCACGGCCTCCGCGGGCCGGGCCAGCAGCACCGCTCCCACGGGGCAGCCCTCCCAGATCAGGGGATGTCCGCACCAGACCCAGGGGCCCTGGGCGAAGGGGGCCAGCGTTCCATCCTGGGCGAGGCGGCTGAGGGCGCCCTCGGGCGGGGCCTCCCCGGCGCCCAAGGTGTGCAGCCGCCCCTCGTCTTCCCAGGCGATCCAGGTGGGGGTGGTCAGGCGGGCCAGCCAGTCCTTGACGAGGTGAAGGGGGGCGGGGTCGGCGACCGCATCGGGCTGGGGCCACAGGGCCGCCAGGCGCCGCTGGTGCCGCGGGCTGGCGGCCCGATCGGCGATGCCCTGGAGGGCCAGCAGGGAAGAGGCGCGGCGAAGATCCGGCCGCCGTTCCAGCACCTGCAGGCCCAGTTCCAGGCACATGATCTGGGTGGGGCAGGCCCACCACGCCGCCCAGAAAGCCCCGGGATCGCCGCCCCCCCGGAAGAGGCGGTGGGTCTCCCAGCTCAGGCGGGTTTCAGGGTCGGCATCGTGCGGCGGTTCCTCGGTGAGGGGCCCCAGCACGGCGCGGAGAAAGCGGGTGTAGGGATGGTCGCCGGCCCCGGCGAGGCCTTCCCGCACCAGATCCCAGCGCTCCCGGTCGGCCCCGTGGCTGGCGAGCAGGCCCCAGGCGCCGGGAAGGCCGGGGTGGGCCTCCACCAGGCGGCGGATCCGGGCCAGGGCGGCGTCCGGTTCCAGGTTCACCTCCGCCAGCTGCGCCTCCTCCAGATCCCGCCAGGGCTGGGGTAGTGGACCTCGCAGGACGCTCCAGCGGGCGTGGGCGGGCAGGTCGGCCCACTTGAGGGCGAGGACGGCCGCATTGGACGCGGCGCGCTCCGCCCAGCCCGGGGCACCCAGCCGGGTGAAGTGGGCGTGGGCCAGGGTGAAGGCCCGCAGGGAGGTCTCCGGGTCGCAGGCCTGGTCGGCGCGAAGGCCCTCGGCCATCCAGTGGAAAGGATCGGCGCAGGGATGGGCCCCGGCGCCCCAGTCCGGGTAGCCTGGCGCCGTCGGAGCCGCCTCGCCGCCCCAGCGCATGCGCACCCGGTCCCAGGTGGGGTGGCCCGAGGGCGGCGGGAGGCCTGGCCGTTGGAGGTCCTCCCGGATGTCGGCCTCCAGGGAAGGCGTCCAGCCGTCGGGGAAGGCGGGGGAGGACTGCAGCCGGAGCAAGGCCGCCAGGGCCGGCTCGGGGACCGCCCCTCCCGCCAGGCCGCCGAGGGCGAGGGCTTCCAGGCCGGCCGGGGAAGCACCGAACCCCCGGGCCCAGGCTCGCAGGCGCGGATCCAGCATCCAGCGCCCCCCGGGGAGGGCGGCCAGCCAGGGGGCCTCGCGATGGGGCTTCAGGCCTTCGGGCAGCACCTCCAGCACCAGCGACTCCGCGTGGGCCTGGAGGGTGGACCAGGGCAGGTCCGCGTCCAGCGCACCCTCCGGCAGCAGGCGCCCCCCGGCGTCCTGGCTCCGCAGGAGGAAGGCCCACCAATGCGGCGGCAGGCGATGGAGCGCGGGCGGCACCAGAATTTCGAGAAAGGGCGGGAGGTGGAGGGTCCCCTTCGCGTCCACGGCCCCTAGAAGGGCGATCCACCGCAGGCGCTGGGACCGATCCAGAAGGACTGAGCCGGCGGCCATCCAGGGAACACCATCGCCTTCGAGCAGGGCCTCCCACGCCCAGGCCTGCAGCTCGCCCTCCCGGACGCCCCGTTGCGAAGCCGGCACGGCGGGGCTGCCGTGGCGGAGGCGGGCCACCCAGGCGGGGTCGGGACGGGGGCCAAAGACGGTGGGCTGGCTGGAGAGCTGCGGTCCGAAGGGCCGCCGGGCTTCCTGCTCCACCTGCGGCCACCGGCCTTCCCGCCCGCCCAGCAGCCAGGCCTGGGCGATGGCGGCCAGGGCCCAGGCCGAATCACCCCAGCGCCGGCCGCGCTCCAGGCCCCAGGGGGCCTTCCAGTGGCCGAGCCAGGGGGCCCTCAGCACCCCAGCATCCCGCGCCAGACTTCCCAGAAGTCCGGGAAGGTCTTGGCCACGCAGTGGGGGTCGAGAAGCTCCCCGCCCTGACGAAGCCCGCCGAGGGCGGCGGCGAAGGCCATGCGGTGGTCGTTCCGGGGGTTGAAGGGTGGCCGGGTTCCGAATCCAGCCCTGAACTCGGGCCCAGGTCCCACGCGCAGGGTATGGTCCCCGATCACCTCGGCCGTCCCGCCCAGCCAGCGCACCAGCTCTGAGGAAGCATCCAGGCGGTCGCACTCCTTCAGGGGCAGGGTGTGGAGGCCGCGCAACTCCGAAGGGCCGGGGGCCAGGGCCGCCAGAGCCGCCAGCACGGGCCCCAGGTCCGGACAGTCGGTGAGGTCGGCGTCGAGGCCCCGGACGAGGGGGCCCTCCACCTCCAGGGTCTGCGGCCCGATCCACTGGATTCGGCACCCGGCGGCGTGAAGGATGGCCACCATGGCCCGGTCGCCCTGGGCATCTTCAGGATCCAGGGGGCCCAGGCGCAGGCGGCGCCCCGTGGCCGCCGCCGCGGCGAGGAAGGCCGCGGCTCCGCTCCAGTCACCGGGCAGGTCCAGGGAACGCGGCCCCAGGGCTCCCCCGGGGATGCGCCAGCGGCCGGGCTCCAGGTCGGCGTCGCAGCCGAAGCGGTGCAGCCATTGGGTGGTGAGCGCCAGGTAGCTCGGACTGGCGGCGGCGGTCCAGCGCAGGATGCCCCCACCCGGCAGCGCGGTGGCGGCCAGGGCCAACCCCGTGAGGAACTGGCTGCTGAGGCGCGCGTCCACGACCAGGTCCAGGCGCTCGGGAGGTGCGGGCACGGGACGGAGCCAGGCTCCGGAGGCATCGGGACACCAACTCGCGCCCAGGGTCGTCAGGGGTTCCAGCAGGGGGCCGAGGGGCCGCTCGAAGAGGCGCGGATCACCCTCCATCCGGAGGTCACCCTCGGCCCGCAGGGCCAGCCAGGGCAGGAGGAAGCGCAGGGTGGTGCCCGAGGCGCCGAGCCAGAGGGGCGTGGTCGCCCGGGGGCGGTTGCCACCTCGGATCGTCCAGGCCCCATCCGCCACTGCGACGGGAATCCCCAGGTCGCCGAGGGCCCGGCGCATCCAGCGCGTGTCCTCGGCCTCGAGTCCCCCCTTCAGACGGGTCTCGCCCGGGGCCAGCGCGGCCAGAAGCAGGGCGCGGTTGGTCACCGACTTGGAGCCGGGAATGGATACCGGGCGGAATGCCGCTCCGGATGGGAGCCGGCTGTCTTCAGGAAGCGACAGGGACATGCAGCGAGGGTGCCGCGTCCGGCGCCCCGCCGCAAGCCTTCAGCGGGGGATCCGCGCCATCGGCGGCGGCAGCCTCAGCCGATGTTTTCGAAGATGGGTTTCGTGATGCGCTTGTCGGTCACCACGGTCCACTTGTAGGTGCCGTAGAAATCGATGACGCGCTTGTAGCGGAGCGTGATGGTGCAGTTCCCCGTCTCCCCGTAGCCGGTCTTGCTGACCCGGATGGCATTCTTATCCGTCAAGACTTCAACGACACCCAACTCGCGGGCCTTGTCCTTGATTTCCCGTTCAAGGGTTTCGACGGTCTTGCGCGCTGCGCCGCTGGCGATGAAGTCGCAGGCATCCACCAGCTCGCTGTTGCCGTAGTAGACGGGGATGGCCTTGTAGCCTGCGGCGGCCAGGGTGCCAAACACGAGCAGGGAGATGATGCAGCCGATCTTGCCTTCGCCGCGCTGGTGCCTCATGGGTGCCTCCGCTACTTCAGATCCTCCAGGGCCTGTCGCGCCAGGGGAGCGACCAGGGGACCGTCGGGACCGAGAAGGGTTGCCTGAGGATACTTCAGAGCCTGCCGGAATGCCTGCACAGCTTCAGCCTGGTAGGCCGCCCCGAGGCGGAGGAAACAGATGCCCGTGTGATAGTCCAAGGTGCCCTGGCTGACCCCGGCGACGGTGCTGAGGCGCGCATCCCTCAGGAGGTCGATGGCCTTGTCGAAGGCCCGGAAGTGCATGTGGCCAAGGGCCAGGTTCAGCCGGATCAGGTTGGCTTCATCCCCCCGGGCGCCGGCGTATTGGAGGCGCAGGTGGGCGAGGACGGCCGGATAGCAGAGGTCTGGGGCGCTCAGGGGGATTTCCAGGGCCTCGATCTGGACGGGCAGCGTCACGGGGCCCCCCCCCTGGACGAGGGCGACAGGGCCGCGGGCGCCTTCCAGCAGGGGCCGCAGGGCCTGGACGGAGTTGATGGGTTTGCCGTTCACCTGGGTGAGGGCCTTCCCGGGCTGGATGCCGGCCTTCTGGGCCGGTTCCGATGCGGCGAGGACCCAGGGGCCCGGTTCACCGGGAAGGTCCAGCAGGGACAAGCCGAGGCCGGGTTCATGGATGACCGGGAGAGCGTTGAGGCGCGTGGCGAGCGGTCCCAGGGGATCCTGCTCCAGGGGCTTCACCACCAGGCGCTCCTCCTCGCCCTCGAGCGTGGCCAGCCGCAGCTCGACCTGGTGGATGACCTTGTCGGGCACGGGGGTCGCCAGGAGAACCAGCTCCGCCTCCCGCGAGGCCTTCACCCGGGCCAGGGCCTCCCCGGGGGCCTCGCCGGGCCGGGCGGGCAGGAAGGCCAGCTGCTGCAGGCGGTCGCCAAACCCTTCGAGCTGGGCCAGGAACCGGGCCCGGCCCGTGAAGTCGGCCTCGCCCTCCAGGCCCAGGAAGGCCAGCCGGGGTTTGGGCCGCGCCTCCACGGAGAAGGCCTTCCCCTCTTCCACGGTGATGCGCTGGGAGAACCCGCCCGCGGGGAAGCGGACCAGCAGATCGTAGGCGCCCGAGCAGACCGGAAGCTGGGTGACGGGGAGGGGCCCCTGGCTCTGCCCCGAGAGGAAGAGTTCGCCGCCCGCCCAGGCGGAGGTCACCGTGAGGGTGCCCTTGGACGACTCGAGGCGGATGGGCTCCAGGGTGTGGTCCGCCCAAGGGGTGGCGAGCCCCTCGCCCATCTCCAGCACCTTGGTGCGGAAGCAGGGGGCGCGCAGCTCGAGCTTGTGCTTGCCGGGGCCGAGTTCGGGAATGACGAAGGCCTCGGAGAGATCCTCGGGCCGAAGGCCCAGGGGCACGGCCACGGGCGCGGCCTCGGGGCCCGCCTTGCCCTGGGTGCGGCCCAGGCTGCGCCCATCCACCAGGACTTCGGCGCCGCTGGGCTGGACATAGAGGGTGACCGTGGAGGACACGCGGACGAGCTTGAAGTCGGCGGTCTTGGCGTCGCGGGGGGCGAGTTCGAGGCTGAGTTCCGCGGGGGCGAAGCCCGGGCGGGTGTAGGTCAGCTTGTGGGCCCCGAAGGGGAGGAACTTCCGGGCCAGGGGCGGTCCGGGGCGGCCATCCACCAGCAGCTTCCCGCCCTCCGGGGCATAGCTCAGCTTCACCGGCGCGTACTTCTCGGCTTTCAGTCGATCGAACAGCGTGGCCAGGCGCTGAGAGGTGAGGGCGCGGTCCACCTCGAAATCCGGGTTCAAGTCGATGAGGGCCTGCAGCCGTGTCTGGGCCCGGGGCCGGTTCAGGGCGCTGCGGTCATCCAGCACGGCGAGCCAGTTGTAGCTCTCGCACAGCACGGCGAGCCAATCGGCCTCCAGGGAAGCGCCCCTGGGCGCCAGGGCCTCGACGACCTTCTCGAAGCGCGCCGTGGCGCCCTCCCGGTCCCCCTGGGTGGCCCAGAGGGCCTTGGCTTGGAGGAAGGTGTCCCGGAGGGCCGGATCCTGCGCCCCGAGTGAAAGCCCGAGAAGGAGCGCGAGGGGGAGGAAGCGTCGAAGGTGCATGTCAATCCACACGGATCAGGAGGTCGTTGCGGCGGTCGCAGAGGATGAGCCCCCCCTCGCGGTCCAGGACCAGCGAGGTGATGCGGCCGCTGATGCCGAGGGCCTTGAAGGTGGCCTGGCGCAGCACCGCGCCATCGGGCCCGAGGATCACCACGCCCTCGCCGAAGTCTCCGCCGTCCACCAAGGCCGCCACCTGGCCGGCGCCGTCCGAGGCCAGCGCCACCACATAGCGGAAGGGGGCGGGCAGGTCCCTGCCGTAGGGCACCACCGTGCGGGGCTGACCGTCGGCATCCAGGAAGAGCAGCTTGCGGTCGGCATCTGCGGCGATGACGACGCCGCCCGAAGGCAGGGCGGCCAGGGCGTTGGCCGTGGGCGAGGCCACGGTGCGCGAGGTGCCGTCCAGGCCGAAGAGGGTCAGGGCGGGCGTCTTGGCATCCGCCACCCAGAGGGTGCCCCAGCGGTCCTGGGCCGCGCCGGTGATGGTGCCGAGGGTGCCTAGGGGCAGGGGGGTGGGTGCGTCCTCCCGTACCAGACCGGTCTTGGACAACAGCCAGAGGGCGCCGGTGGAGGAGGCCAGCAGGGCCCGGACCCCCGTGGCGGCGGGACCGGCCGCGACCAGCTCCCCCTCGTGGAGGCGGAAGGCGTGGTCGAGGTCGTTCTGATAGAGGAGCAGGTCTCCGTCCGGGGCCAGGGCCAGCAGGGTCGGCGTCTTGAGCCACTTGGCGCGCCCGCCGGGCCAGGGACCGCCGTTGCGGAGGGGCGGTTTCTGAAGCCGGTGCTTCACCCGCACGGCGATGCGCCAACCTGCCTCCCGGGCCTCGGGGCTCTGGGGCGCCTGGATCCGGAGGCGCTGGAGCATCCGCAGGCAGCCCGGGAGATCCCCCATCAGGTCCAGGACCTCGGCGGCCTGCAGCATGGCCCGGGGGGCCACGGCGGCATCGGGTCGGATCCGGAAGGCCTCCACGAACTGCTGGAGGGCCCGGCCCCACTGTCCCTGATCCCGCCAGGCCCGGCCCAGCTGGAAGCGGGCCTCGGGTACCGCCGGGGCATCCGGAAAGAGGTCGAGGACGCGGTTGAACTCGGCCATGGCGTCTTTCAGGTCCGCGGGGCGCCGGGCCTGCCGGGCCAGCAGGACGCCGCGCAACAGCAGCCCCTCCGCGGCCTCGGGGCTCTTGATGTACTCGGCCTTCAGGCGATCGAGGTAGGGCAGGGCCGTCTCGGGTTTCCGCTCCACCTCCACCTGGTGGCGGGCCAGCCGGAGAAGGGCCTGGGGGGCGAACCCGCTCTTGGGCGTGGCTTGAAGCAGCTGGCCCCAAGTGTCCAGGGCTTCCTTGTAGGATTTGGCGGCGTAGGCCCGCTCTCCGCTCCGGTACAGACGCTCCGCGAGCTCCCCGTCCTGTGCGGCACCCTGGGCCAGGCTCGGGACCGACAGCGCGCAGAGGAGGGCGGCCGGAGTGCGGAACCAGGGAGATGCGAACGGCATGGAGGCCTCAGGTCAGTAGGGAGATCATAGCGGCCATGCTGGTTCAGGGTTCCAGCGCCTTCAGAAGCTGCTCGGGCGGGTAGGGCTTGTACAGCACCCCCAGGATCCAGGGCTCGCCGGGGCTGGTGTCGCGGGCGGCGGTGGACAGCAGCACCTGGCGGCAACGGCGGGTCTCGCACTGCATCTTCAGCCAGGGGCGCAGATCACCAGTGCCGTCCGTCTGCTCCGAGATGAGCAGATCCACGGGCCGCTCCGTCAGCATGGGCGCGGCCTCGCTGCGGCTTCCGGCCTCGCGGACATCCCAGGCCCCGCCCAGGGCGGCGAGCAGGCGCTTCCGGAAGAAGGCGCTGGGATCCAGCAGCAGGATCGAATGGATGGGGGCGCGGCGGGAGATGTCCGCCTCGTCCAGCCCGAGGGCGAGAAGGGCCTCCTTGGCGGCGCTCCGAAGCCCCAGGCCGGTGGCGCGGTTGAACAGCTCCTTCAGCGGCTCCACGAGCTGGGCCTGCCGGGTGAGCCCGGCGATTTCGCAGAGTCGTGCGAGCTCGCGCCAGTCCTGATCTTTCCGGCCGAATTCCGACAGCGCATAGGTGGCGATCTCCTCCGCCAGCTCGGCCCGCATGATGAATTCGGGGTCGTGGAGGGCCTCGCGCAGCGCCAGCAGGGCCGGGGCCCGGCCGGGGCCCTGGGGCGGGATCGCCTGCACCAGGGCGCGGACCTTCTCTTCCTTCCCGGCGATGTGGCCCAGGCTGGCGCTCCGCCGGCCCAGCTCCTTGACCACCGCCGCCACGCGGTCATTGGTCTCCCGGTCCCAGTCGGCCTTGGTGCGCAGCTCGAACAGCACATCGGAGAAGGCGTCCTTGAGGCGGAGGTAGCACTCCTGGTCGAAGCAGTAGAGGTGCTGGGTGGCGAGAATGGCCCGCAGGCGCTGTCCCTCGCCCTCCCGGTCGTCGCAGCAGCGGGCGATGAGCTGCTCCAGGAGCGGGAGCTCCGTCTGGGGCAGGGGGCGCTCGAACCCCGGGAAGGCGGCCAGGGCCCCCTCCAGGGCGACGATGAGCACCTCGGGAAGCTTCAGGTGGGCGGCCTTCGCCAGCAGGCCGAGGCCGGACTCGGGGGTGGCGATGGCCGCGAGGGCATCCACCAGGGCCTCCTGGAGCCGGGCCGGTTTCCCATCGTGGAGCAGGTCCAGCAGGACCGGGGCCGTCATGGGGCTGCGGATGGCCCCGAGGGCCTCGACGCACTCCAGCACGAGGTCGTCCCGGACATCCGTCTTCAGGTATTCCATCAGGGGTTCGGCGGCGGCCTTGGTTCCGTTCTCGGCGAAGATGTGCAGGGCCGTGCGCACGCGCTCGGGTTGGCCCGAGCGGAACAGCTCCATGACGGCCGGGAAGCTGGAGGGCAGCTTGCCGAAGTGGTGCATGGCGCGCTGGCCCACCTCGACGATGGAATCCTCCATGGCCCTCAGGAAGAAGGGCACGAGGGAGTCCTCTTCGCGGGCGCCGAGCACATCCAGGCAGGCGATCCGGCGCTTCGGTTCCTGGGCCTTCAGGACATGGTCCAGGCTGGCGTCGGCGCCGGCCGGAACCAGCCGGCAGAAGGCATAGTCCAGGCCCGGGCTGTGCGAGAAGCGATCGAAGGCATCCTCGAGGACCGGAAGGATGTCGGCCGCGGGGATATGGCCCGCGAGGGCCTGCCGGACCAGGCCGTCGCAGATCTGGTTGAGTGTGGCGGAGAGGCGGGCCTGCTGCTTGGTGGCGGTGTCCTGGGCTTCGGTGACCATGGCGCTGAAACGGGCGACCTTGCCCTCCAGCAGGATGGCCAGGGCCTCGGTCTGGAAGACCTCGTAGGGGCCGTGGGCGAGTTCCCTCAGGTGATCCAGGGGGGCGCCGGGATGGCCCGCCTCGCCGGCCCCGAGGGCCTCCTGGAGGGCCTGCACCTCGTCGGGGGCCCGGCCCGCCATCCGGTCGGCCAGGGCCTGGGCCAGGTCCGCGCGGGCCGCGGTGCGGGCGCTGGTCTGGATCCGCTGGGTGAGGACCTCGAGGGCGGCCAGGTCCTCCAGGGTGCGGAGGGTTTCCTTGAACAGCTCGAGGAGGGCGGGGCCCGGGGCTTCCCCGGGCAGTTCGGCCACGGCCCGGAGCAGGAGCCGGAAGGCCAGGGGATCGGCCCCGGCCAGGGCCTCCCACAGCTGGGGGAAGTCCTCGTGTTCCGCCCCGGCGGCGAGGCCCCGGGCGCCCTGGTGGGCGAGGCGGGGGTTGCTCTCCCCCTCCAGCAGCCGGCCCAGGTAGAAGGCCAGGGGTTGCTGAAAATCAAGGGCGCTGAGCTCCCGGCGGAGGATCAGCTGGCGGTCGGGATCGGTGCGCTGGGCGGCCAGCTTCTGCAGGGCCTCGCGGGCCGAGCGGAGCTCCAGGCGGCCCAGGGCGGCGCACCCCTCGTCGAAGACCCCGAGATCGGGCTCATGCTGCAGGGCCTGCAGGATCCAGGGCGTCCACTCCGGCCAATCGAATTTGGCCGTGAGCCCGAGAATGAACCGCTTCAGGGCGATGGTGGAGGTGGCCTTGACGAGTCGGCCTCCGAGCTCGGGCAGGGCCAGTTGGCGGAGCTGCTGCAGGAGCTGGTTCAGGCGGGACAGGGCGGCGGCATCGCCTTCGGCAGGGTTGCCGAGCCAGGCGCGGAGTTCGTCCAGCGGCGTGACGGGGAGGTGTCGGAGGGGAGCGGCCATCAAGGTGTTTCATCGGCCCGACCCGGTTCGGAGTGAAGAACCACCATTTCCCCGGGAGGTGATAGCGTTTTCAGCATGCGCGCCCTGTTCTTCGCCTCCCTGGCTCTCCTGGCCCAGGCCCAGCCTCCGGCCTTCCTGGCGCAGCTCCCGCCGGCCGCCCGGGAGGAGGCGCTGGACATCGTGAGCCGCGCCGATTTCATCTTCGAGACCCAGACCCAGCCGAAGCATGTGCGCCTGGCCACCATGGAGAAGCTGTTCGACCACCCGCGCCTGAGCCTGGCCATGTGGCGGCATTGCCAGTTCGTGCCCAGCTTCTACGGGTTCGTCCACCCGGACGGGGCCTGGAGCCTCGACGACGGCCGGGGGCTCAGGGGCACCTTGCGGCTGGTGTACCAGCGGCCGGGACACCGGGTGTACCTGGTGGAGGGCCGGGCGGAGAAGGGCCGCCTGAAGACGCCCTTCTCCGTGGGGGCCCGGATGCTGACCTCGTACCGCTACTGGGAGGGCAAGCGCGGGTTCGAGACCCACCTCCAGACCTGGACGGCCCTGGACTCGGCCCTGCTGGGCGTGATGGCCCGCCCCTTCCGGGGCTACATCAAGGGCCGGCAGGATGAGTTCATCGCCTACATCAACGGGAATGTGGCCACCTTCGGGGAATTCGCCGACCTGAGCCCCCGGGAGTTCCACGGGCCCATGAAGCGCGATGGGGATCCCGTCGCCCTCCGCGAGTACGAAGCCCTCTTCCTGAGGAAGTGATGGATCTCCCCTACGCGGCGTCCCTCCGGGCCCTGGTCCGGCCCGGCGCTGCCTTCCCTCGGGAAGCCCCGCCCCTGGGGCGTGCCATGGGGGCCATGCTCGCCGCCTGGGCGCCTCCGGTCCTGGTGAACGCGGCCCTGACGGTCTGGCAGGGGCTTCAGGGCTACGGGGCCCTGCGCCAGAACGGGCTGCCATCCTGGCTGGCCGAACGGCTGGCGAGGGGGCTCGGAGGCGATCCCGAGGATCTGGGTCGGCTGCTTGCCTCCTTGCCGCCCCCGCCGGCCTTCGGCCGCATCTGGCCCTGGCTGCTGCTGGCCGTGCCCCTGATCCTGCTGGGCACCTGGCTGCATCACGCGGTCTGGGATCACACGGGGCTCTGGCTGCTGGGCGGGTTGAAGGGGAAGCGGGGCTTCCGCGCCAGCCTGGGGGCCGAGGCCGAAGCCCTGCGCGTCACCGCCCTGGGGGCCCTGGTGGGGTTGCTGGGTTTTGTCCCGGGCCTGGGCCTTCTGCTGGCGGTCCCGCTCCTGCTCCTGGACGGCTACCTCTGGATCTTCCGGGGCTTCGCCCTGGCCGCTCGGCATGGCTGCGAGCCCTGGCGGGGCGTGGCGGCCACCGTGGTCCATGCAGCCCTGCTGGGAGTCTGCGCCCTGGGCCTGGGGGTGACCCTGCTGGCGCTGCTGGGGGCCGTGGCATGAGGCGCGTGCCCTGGATCGCCCTGGCGGCTCTGGGTCTCGGCCTGGGCCTCTGGGCCGCCACCTTCCTGGCGCCCCTGGCGGGGCTGCTGCCAACCTGCCCCTTCAAGCGGATCACCGGCTACGCCTGCGCCACCTGCGGAGCCACACGCTGCGTCCTGGCGCTGGCCGGAGGGCATTGGCGCGAAGCTTTCCACTGGTACCCGGCCGCGGCCGCGCTGGCGGCGCTGCCGTTCGCGGTGCTCTGGGATCTCCGCCGGGCCTGGCGGGGGGATTCCTATCCGGCGCTGCCGGATTCCCGGGCCGCCCGCCTCGCCGTCTGGGCCGCCCTGGCTGGAATCTGGGCGCTGCAGGTGGCGCGGGGGATTTAGTCCGGTCATGCTTTGGACACGAATCACCGGAGTCCCCTTATGTTCCAGCAAATCCTGGATCAGCTGATTGAACGGGTGCCCGAGTCCCTGGCCGCGACCTTCAACGACCGGGACGGGGATCCGATCTCTTCGCGCACGATCCAGATCCCGAACGAGGGGCTGCAACTCCTGGGCGCCTACCAGCACATGGTGAAACGGCACCTCCAGCAGGCCGTGGAGGAATTCGACCGCGGCGAGGTGCAGCAGGTGGCCTTCGCCACCGACCAGCACTGGATCCTCATGATGGGGGCGGGGGAACAGTGCACCCTCGTGCTCGTGATGCAGCGGGAGGGCCTGCTGGGCCGGGCGCGGTTTTACATGGAACAGGCCATCAAGGCCCTGAACGACGAACTGTAGGGAGCCTGGATGGGACGCTTCATCGGATTGGCCGGAATCGTGGCCTTCATGGCGATTGCGTATGCGCTGTCGCACAAGCGGAGCGCCATCCATTGGCGTACCATCGGCTGGGGCCTCACCCTGCAGTGGATCTTCGCGCTGATCGTGCTCAAGGGCTCCACCATCTCCGGTCTGCTGTCCTTCCTTCCCTTCCCGAAGGGGACCGGCTGGGGAGTGCTGGTCCTGATGTTCGCGCCGATGCTGCTGCGGCGGTTCGCATCCTATGAGAACAAGACGCTGAACTGGGCGCTGTTCGGCGTGATCGTCCTCGGCCTGCTCCGCGGGAATCTCGTGGGCTCCTCCTTCGACCAGATGCGCATTGTGGTCGAGCACCTCATGGCCTACGCCCACGAGGGCGCCAGCTTCGTGTTCGGTTCGCTGTCCGACGGTCCCGGCGGCAAGGTGGGCATGGTCTTCGCCTTCGCCGTGCTGCCCACCATCATCTTCGTGGCCTCGATCTTCGCGGTGCTCTACTACATCGGCGTCATGCAGTGGGTGGTCAGCGCCGCGGCCCGGGCCATGGGCCGCTTCCTGAAGGTCTCGGGCGCCGAGAGCGTGAGCGTGGCCGCCAGCATCCTCATGGGCCAGACCGAGGCGCCCCTCACCATCCGGCCCTTCCTGGCACGCATGACCCGCAGCGAACTCATGGTGATCATGACCGCGGGCATGGCCCATGTGTCGGGGAGCATCATGGTGGCCTATGTGCAGGTGGCCCATGTGGACATCGTGCACCTGCTCACGGCCGTGATCATGACGGCGCCCGGCGCGGTGATGATGGCCAAGCTGCTGGAGCCCGAGACGGAAACGCCCGAGACGGCCGGCGACATCAAGGTGGACATCCCCAACCACGATGCCAATGTGCTGGATGCCGCGGCCCGGGGCGCCTTCGAAGGCGGCCAGCTGGCCTTCAATGTGGCCGTCATGCTCATCGCCTTCATCGCGCTCATCTACCTGCTCAACGGCTTGATGAAGGCCATCCACCCGGGCTTCAGCCTGGAGCTGGTGCTGGGTGCCGTCTTCAAGCCCTTCGCCTACCTGATGGGGGTGCCCTGGATCGAGGCGGGCCAGGTGGGGTCCCTGCTGGGCAAGCGCATGGTGGTGAACGAGTTCGTGGCCTTCCTGGACCTGGGGGCCATGACGAACCTGTCCACCAAGGCCCGCCTGGTTTCCACCTTCGCCCTGTGCGGTTTCGCCAACTTCAGCAGCATCGCCATCCAGGTGGGGGGCATCGGCGCCCTGGTTCCCGAGCGCCGCGGCGATCTGGCCCGCCTCGGCATCCGGGCGATGCTGGCTGGGACCCTGGCGAATTTCCTGAGCGCCTGCATCGCCGGGATCCTTAGTTAGAAAAAACCATCAATACAACTCTATGCTCCAGCCTTTCCTCGAATCTGCCGATGAAGGGGGATCACCGGAGGTAGTGCTGATGATTCGTGTCCGTTCCTTGGTTCTCGTTTCTGCCCTCGTCTCCATGACGCTTGCAGCGGGGGACTACGACGCCGTGATCGGCGCCATGAAGAAAGCCTGGCCTCAGGTCGGCACCGTGGCCGTGGTCTGCGACGCGAACGGCAGCAAGGCCGCCCTTTCCGCCCTCACCGCCGCCGCCGGGGGATTGAAGGTGATGGTCGTGGATGTGAAGGGCCCCCAGGACATGGGCAAGGCCATCGGCACGCTGACCGGCCGCAAACCCGATGCGGTGATCCTCCTGTCGGGCGACAAGGTGGCCGGCGACGGCTCCTCCGCCGCCAGCTTCCTCATCCAGCGCATGGCCGCCCTCAAGGTGCCCGCTGTCGCCACCACTGAGGCGGGCGTGAAGCAGGGCGCTGCGCTGGGCATTGGGCCCGGCACCGGGGGCAAGCTGATGTCGAACGCGAAGGTGGCTGCCGTGGCGGGCGTGGCCGTACCCGCGGGCGCCACCGCCATTTAATCGTTTTCCTCCTCCGAAGGCCCCGCCATGGCGGGGCCTTCTCATGCCTTAGAACCGCCCCTTCAGGGAGTGGGCGTAGCCGGTGAGTTCCACATAGGCCTTGCCCACCTCGCGCCCCGCGGCATCCAGGACCCGGCAGGCGCCCTCCCAGTAGGTGATGCCCGAGCTGCGGCCCGTCCGCAGTTCCTGATCCGGGAGCACCGGCACGAGGGTGTGGCGTTCACCCCAGGCCTCCAGCACCAGGGGCATGGGATAGGTGGCGCCGCTGGCGGGGCTCCGCCAGGTACCGGCCGCGCCCAGGGTGAAAGTCCGGGTGCGGCGGCGGATGCGACCCCGGGCATCCACCTCGCTCACCGTGGAGTAGGGGTCCTGGCTGCCGTCCCTGCGGCGGAGGCGGTAGGCCATGAGGCTGCGGCCGTCCCGCAGCTGGATGCCCGCCCAGTCCCAGCCCACCTGCTCCGCATCGAGCTGGTTGGAGCTGAATTCGTGGTCCATCCAGCCCTGGCCGTGAACCTCGAGCGCGGACTCTTCCGGGAGGCGGAGGGAGCCCTGGGCCGACAGGCGGGGCCAGGTCAGGTAGTGGCTGGCGGCGCTGGGATCGGCCCCCTTCCGGCTCACGCCCTCCTCGCCGAAGATCACCGGCGGCGTGGCGGGATCCAGGGCCAGGTCCAAGGTGGCTCCGCGCACGGTCATGTGCAGGCGGATGCGGCCGGAAGCCTCCTGTTCCGCCCGCCAGTCCTGGTGGAACACGCTCAGGCGGTCGGCGGCGGCCCCGGCCAGCAGATCCGCCCGGTCCAGGCGCTCAGCCACCAGAAATCGATGGCCGGCCTCGTCGGTGAGGGCGGCGTGGGCCAGGTGGAGTTGGTCGCTCCGCCAGGCCGGGTTGCCTTTCCAGGTCGCCGGGGGCGAGGCCTGGCGGAAGAAGGTGAGCTGGTACCCGAACCGGCGGGCGCCATCCGGGGTCCAGAGGTGGCCGGTGAAGTACCACCACTCCGAGCGGAAGGCGGGATGGCTGCCGTGATCCCGCGGGAAGGCGAACCGGTAGCCGGGCCGGGCGACCGCGAAGGCCCCGGAATCAGGGACCCCGGCGCTGCATGCGAGGGCGAGGACGCCTGCCAGGATCGCCTTCATGCGCCCTCCTCCACTTCCCGGTCGGCGCCGAGCCGGGCCCCCCAGCGGGCCGTGGGGATCAGCACGAGGAGGGCCGCCGCCAGGGTCGACAGGGAGGCCAGGCCCAGGAACCTCCAAGGGACCGAGAAGCTGAGCGTCCAGCCGAAGACCTGGGGATTGAGCACATCCACAAGGATGCGCGCGAGCAGGAGGCCCAGGCCCAGGCCGGCGAGGAGCCCGGCCGTGGCCACGCCGAGGCCCTCGAGCACGAGGATGCCCGTGAGCTCCGCCCGGGTGGCGCCGAGTGCCCGCAGGGACCAGATCTCGCCACGCCGGGCCAGGGCCAGGCCGGTCAGGCCCTGGGCGAGGCCGAGCACCGCCACGAGGAGGCCGATGGCCTCGAGCGCGTAGGTGAGGGCGAAGGTCTGCCGGAAGATGGTGGTCACCTGGGTCCGCAGGGCCCCGTTGCTGCGGACCTGGAGACCCGGATGCTCGCGCCGGAGCCGCGCGGCCACGGCCTCCGGCGATTCACCGGGCTTGAGGTAGAGCGCCACGCTGGCCACCCGCGCATCCTGGAACCAGGCGAGGAAGACCGGCCGGTCGAGGATCAGGCTGCCCCGTTCGTTCCCGTAGTCCGCGAGGATGCCGCGCACCGTGGCCCGGCGGGTGCCTCCTGGCACGGGAAGCTCCAGGACCTCCCCCACCCGCACCCCGAAATGGCGGGCGAAGGTCTCGGAGGCCAGCACGCCGGGATCGGCCGTTCCCCCTTCGCGAAGGGCGCGCAGGGGACCCGGAAAGGGACCCCCCGCGGCCAGGATGAGGCCGCCCCGGGAGGCCTGGACACCCATGTCCCCGGCGCCGAGGAAGGTGGGGCGGCCCCGGAAGGTGATGGGCAGCATCTGGAAGCGATCCACGGCGGCCACGGCGGGATCCGCCGCGAGGCCATCCGCGGTGGCAGGGGCCATGCGGTGGTGGCTGCCGGCGCCGGCGGCGCCGAGGGGCGACACATACAGGTCCGCCCGGAGGCTGCTGCCGATCCAGGTGAGCACGGTGCGCTCGAAGCTCTGGACCATCACGCCCATGCCCACGGCCATGCCCACGGCCACGGCCAGGGCGGCCGCGGCAAAGCCGTGGCGGCCCGTCGGGTGCAGCAGGGGCCGCAGGGCGAGCCGGAACCGCCACGACCGGAGGCCACGGCCTGGCAGGCCCAGGAGGGGGAGCAGGGCCACCGCCAGGAGGGATCCCCCGAGCAGGGCCAGGCCGGAACCGGCATAGGCGTGCCAGGCCACCCCGGGGGAGGGATGGAGGCCGTAGGCCAGGCCCGCGCCCAGCAGCAGCGAAACGCCGCCGGCCCCACCCGCCCAGACCCAGCGCACGGGCCCGGGACCGCCCTCCCGGGCCAGCAGCTGAACCGGCGGGGTGAGGGCCGCCCGGCGAGCGGGAACCCAGGCCGCCGCCAGGCACGCCAGGGCGCCCACGGCCAGGGCGAGACCGGCTTCGCGGCCGCTCAGCGCGGCGCTCCGGGCGGAGCTGGCGCCATACAGGGCATTCACCGTGCGGCTGACGGCTTGGACCGTGCCCTGAGCCAGCAGCCAGCCGAGAGCCACGCCCAGCAGGCTGCCCAGGAGGCCCAACAGGGCGGCCTCCCCCAGCAGCAGGCGCGTGACGCCGGCGGGGGGCAGGCCCAGGGCCCGCAGGGTCGCCCAGGTCTCGCGCCGCCGGTTCACGGACGCATCGAAGGCCTGGAACAGCAGGTAGGCCCCCACCGCCAGGGCGATGAGGCTGAGGATGGTGAGGTTGAATCGGAAGGCGGCGGTCATGGTGCGCCCGCTCTCGGCGCGCTGTTCCGGGGGCTCCAGCAGGAGCCCGGGGGGGAGCAGACGCCGGGCCTGGTCCTCCAGGTCCGCCAGGCGGGCGCCGGGGCGCAGACCCCATTCCACGCGGTCCAGCTCGCCCGCGCGGTTGAGGATCCGCTGGGCGGCGGGCAGGTCCATGACGAGGAGGTTCCGCTGAAGCTTGGGGCGGTTGGGCGGGTCGGGCAGGAGGCCGACCACGCGCAACCGGACCGGACGCTCCTGGATGAAGCCCTCCAGGGACGCTCCGGGACCGAGCCCTTCCGCCGCGAGGGCCGAGGGAACCAGGACCGCCTCCGGGTCCTGGAGCAGGGCGTAGAAGTCCCCCGTGGCGTGAGGGAGGGGACCTTCCTTCTGCGGGACGGCCGGATCCTCCCCGGCGGCCGCCCCCAGGCCCACGAGGTCGAGACCCATCAGCTGAAAACCCTCGAGCGTGCCCGTCCGGGCAAAGCTGCCTTCGATCACGGGCCGCATCCAGCCCCACTCCGCCAGGGGCCGAAGATCGGAGAGGATGGACTCCCGCAGGGGGCCGGCCTCCGCCTGCATGACCAGGTCGGATCCCTGGCCCACGCCCCGGGTGAACTGCTCGAAGCTGGCCACGGCGGCCCGGTTCGCCAGCCGGATGGAGAGGAACACGGCCACGCCCAGGGCCACGGCCACCAGGGTGAGGAGCGTGCGCCCCCACTCCCGCGCCAGGGCCCGGACCACCAGCCGCCGCGCCAACCAGCTCATAGGAAGCGGCCGTCTTCCATGCGGAGGACCCGGTGGCAGATGCCGGCGGCCGCTTCGGAATGGGTGACCATGACGAGGGCCGAGCCCTCCCGCTCCGTCAGTTCCGCCAGCAGGGACAGGACGGCCTCACCGGAGGCCCGGTCCAGGTTCCCGGTGGGCTCATCCGCCAGCAGCACGGCGGGCCGGGCCGCCAGAGCCCGGGCCACGGCCACCCGCTGCATCTCCCCGCCGGAGAGCTCGGCCGGCCAGGCCTGGGCCCGGGAGGCGAGGCCCACGGCCCGGATCAGCTCGGCGCACCGCGCGCGGATCCGGGCCTCGGGCCACTTCAGCATCCTCAAGGGGAGCTCGAGGTTCTCCTCGGCCGTGAGGGTGGGGATCAGGTGGAAGAACTGGAAGACCGTGCCCAGGCGCGATCGCCGCAGGTCCGCCAGCCGGGCGGGCGTGGCCAGGTGGAGGGACTCGCCGTCCAGGAGGATGGCCCCCGCGTCGGGGCGGTCGAGGCCCCCCAGGAGGTTCAGGAAGGTGGTCTTGCCGCACCCCGACGGGCCCAGCAGGGCCACGCGCTCGCCCGCGCCGAGGTCGAAGTCCAGGGACCGGAGCACCCAGCGGGGCCCGAATCGCTTGCCCACGCCCGTGGCCTGCAGCACCGCCATGAGTCCCCCTCCCTCGACTCTATCGGAGCGTGAGGAAAGTCGAGTCTTTGTCTAGAAATATTAATGGACGATTTCGAGATCTTCGCGACCGTCCCGGGGGGGCTCGATGCCATGCCATCCAGCCTTCCAGGCCAAGTTCAGGAGGAGGCTGAGGGTCACATAGGCGGCGAAGAAGCCGACGAAAAACCGCTGCTGGAACAGGATCATCATCGCGAAGAGCAGCACGATGCCCAGGCTGGTGAGCATGGCGGCGCGGGGGCTGCCCGCCCGCTTCTTGAAGCTGGGGAAGCGGATCGTGGACACCATCAGGAGTCCCACCGCGAAGAGCTCCGCGGCGAAAGCATACGCGTGCGCCGCCGAGGCCGGGGGCGTCGGGTGCCAGATGATCACGGAGGCCACGCAGGCGGCGCCGGCCGGGATGGGCAGGCCCATGAAGTAGCGCGGGTCCGTCGAACCGACCTGGACATTGAAGCGCGCCAGGCGCAGGGCCCCGCAGGCGGTGAAGACGAAGCAGGCGGCCCAGCCCACGGCCCGCAGGTGCGAGTCATGGATGCCGAACTGGAAGAAGCCGTAACGGTAGGCCAGGATGGCCGGCGCCATCCCGAAGCTCACCACATCCGCCAGGCTGTCGAGCTGCACGCCGAACTCGGTGGCCGTGTTGGTGGCCCGGGCCACCCGGCCGTCCAGGCCATCGAAGACGCCCGCCAGCACCAGCAGGCCCGCGGCCCACAGGAAGTAGCGCTCGGGCGTGGCGCCCGCGGCGTTGATGGACATGACCACGCTGGAGAACCCGCAGAATATCGAGGCCATCGTGATGCTGGACGGCAGCACGAACATGGATCGCCGCATGGCGCGCTTGCGCCGGTCGCGGCGTTCCTCGGGGCTCAGACGGGGTCGCATGGGGATAGTTTCTCACATCCCGGCCCCCGGGGTCCCCCGGCGTGCGGAAGGGTATCCTGGCTCCTCGTGGAGGGCGGCTTGAAGCAGGTGGTGGTGATCGGCGGCGGGCATGCGGGAATCGAGGCGGCGCATGTGGCCGCCCGCATGGGCCTGGCCACGACGCTGCTCACCATGAACCTGGATCAGATCGGCCAGATGAGCTGCAACCCCAGCATCGGCGGCGTGGGCAAGGGCCACATGGTGCGGGAGCTGGACGCCCTGGGAGGCGCCATGGGCCGCCTCATCGATGCCACCGGCATCCATTTCCGCATCCTCAACGAAAGCCGGGGCGTGGCCGTGCGCGGCCCCCGGGCCCAGGCGGACAAGGTGAAGTACCGCAGCGCCGCCCGGCGGCTGCTGGAGCACACGGAGAACCTGAAGCTGCGGCAGGGGACGGCTGCCGGCCTGCTGTGGCGGGAGGGCACCCGGGGCCTGCGCGGCGTGGAGCTGCTGGATGGCTCCGTGCTGCCGTGCGACGCCGTGGTGGTCACCAGCGGCACCTTCCTCAACGGCCGCATCCTCATCGGGGAGCGGCGTCTGGAGGCCGGCCGGGCGGGGGAGCCCGCCAGCACCCACCTGGCAGAGCAGCTCCGCTCGCTGGGCCTGCGCCATCGCCGTCTGAAGACGGGCACGAGCCCCCGATTGGCGAAGGGCTCCATCGATTTCAGCCGCCTCGAGATCCAGCCCGGCGACGATCCGCCCCGGCCCTTCAGCTTCTTCAGCCGAGGCATCCCCCAGCCCCAGGTGCCCTGCCACATCGTTCACACCACGGCCCTGACCGAAGCCATCGTGCGGGAGAACCTGCCCAAATCGAGCCTCTATGGAGGCCACATCGAGGGCATCGGCCCCCGCTACTGCCCGTCCATCGAAGACAAGTTCGTGAAATTCCCTGACAAGGGGCGCCACCAGATCTTCGTGGAACCCGAAAGCCTGGAGACCGAGGAGATCTACCTGGCGGGGCTCTCCACCTCCATGCCCCCGGAGGTGCAGCTGCGCATGGTGCAGAGCCTCCCGGGCTTCGAGGGGGCCGAAATCCTGCGGCCGGGCTACGCCATCGAGTACGACAGCTTCGACCCCCTCCAGCTGCATCGGGACCTGTCCGTGGAGGGCCTCGAGGGGGTCTGGTTTGCGGGGCAGATCAACGGCACCACGGGCTACGAGGAGGCCGCGGGGCAGGGCCTGCTGGCGGGGATCAACGCCGCGCGCTGGCTGCGGGACCAGGAGCCCATCGTCCTCGGGCGCGACCAGGCCTACCTCGGTGTGATGGTTGACGACCTCGTGACCAAGGGGACCGACGAGCCCTACCGCATGCTCACGGCCCGGGCCGAACACCGGCTGGGCCTGGCCTGCGACCTGGCGGACGCCCGCCTGCTGGCGGTGGCGAGGGCGGTGGGGGCCCTGGGGCCCGGGGAACTGGCCCGGGTGGAAGCCAAGGTCGAGCGCCGGGCCCGGCTGCACGCCCAATGCGAGGCTGCCTGGGTGACTCAGACCAGCCCCTTCGGGCCCATCGCCGTTCGCGCGGGGCTGCGGCTCGACGCGGGCCTGAGTCTTTCCGATCTGCTGCGTCGCCAGCACATGGGCCCGGCCGAGGCCGATGCCTGTCTCGCCCAGCTGGAGGGGTGGGCGACGGAGGGAGAGGGTTGGGACTTGGCCCGGGAGCGGGACCTGCTGCTCTTCGAGCTCCGCTACGCCCCCTACCGGGAGCGGGAAGCGCGCCTGCTGGAGGGGCACCGGGCCTGGGACCATGTGCGGATCCCGGCGGATTTCCGCCTGGAGCAGGTTCAGGGGCTTTCCAAGGAAGTGCTGGAAAAACTGAAATTGCATCGACCCGAAACCCTGGGCCAAGCCCATCGCATCCCGGGAGTCACCCCGGCGGCGGTCACCCTGCTGCACCTGCTGATCCATCGCTCCAGGGGTATATAGTTTTTTTAAAATTTATCCTTGATCTTCCATGTAACTGGAACCTTAACCTGGGAGGGTAGACCTTCGGGAGGTTCCCATGCAGGCCATCCTCGAATCCCGCCCCACCGCCGCCACGCCGCGGATGCTGAAGATCGGCCAGCTGGCCGCGCGGTCCGGGCTCACCGCCCGGAACCTGCGGTTCTACGCCGATGCCGGGGTCTTCGGGGAACTGCCCCGCTCGGCCAAGGGCTACCGACTCTTCCCGCAGGAGGCCGTCCAGTGGGTGCGGGTGCTCAAGGCCTCCCAGGCGGCGGGCTTCTCGCTCGATGAAGTCCAGGAGCTGCTGCGGGCCCTCCGCCAGGACAGCGCCCCCTGCGCCCATGTGCGGGAGGCTCTGGGCGGCAAGCTCAGCGCCCTGGAGGCCAAGCTGAGCGAAATTCAGCTGCTGGTGGAGATCCTGAGGATCACGCTCGGCACGCCGGATGGCCAGAGCAGCGCCCTGGGCTGCAACCTGATGGAAACCCTGCTGGCCGAAGCCCAGCGTCTGCCGGCGCGGGCCTGACGCTTCCTGCTGGAAGCTTTCTGAATGGAGACCCCATGACGATCAAGATCTACCGCGTGACGGGCATGACCTGCGGCGGCTGCGTCCGCCATGTCGACAAGGCGATCCGCGCCACGCCAGGCGTCAGCGAGGTGGCCGTGGACTTAGCTCAGGGGACGGCCACGGTGACGGGCACGGCGACCTTCGAGGCCCTCTCCGCCCGGGTGTCCGAGGCGGGCTATCAGCTGGTGGAACAGGCCTGAGTCGGCCCAAGGAAGGCACATGAGCACCGAGACCTATGCCGTCACCGGCATGACCTGCGCATCCTGCGTGCGTCATGTGGAAAAGGCCCTGACCGCCACGCCCGGTGTTCAGGGGGCGTCCGTGAACCTGGCCACGGCCATGGCCACCGTCGAAGGCGAAGCGGCCTTCGAGGCGCTGGCCGCCCAGGTCGAGGACGCGGGCTACGGATTGGAGCGGATCGCGGCCGAGGCCGTGGGGCCGCAGGCTGGGGAGGATCCGGCTCCGGCCCGCCGCCGGATGGGGGTGGCGCTGGCGCTCACCGCGCCCCTGCTCCTGGCCATGGTTCCCGGATTGGGCCTGCATCTGCCGGGTTGGCTCCAGGCCGCGCTGTCGGCCCCCGTGGTCTTCTGGGCGGGGTGGGGCTTCTTCCGCCGCGCGGCGCGGCAGGCCCGGCACGGGCAGGCGTC
Source organism: Geothrix oryzae (assembly GCF_030295385.1). GTDB lineage: Bacteria > Acidobacteriota > Holophagae > Holophagales > Holophagaceae > Geothrix > Geothrix oryzae. Next base: position 3,124,293 of record NZ_AP027079.1, on the reverse strand, counting down.
CATGGACACGCTCATCGCCCTGGGTGCCGGCGTGGCCTGGATCTTCGCCGGGATCGAATGGCTGAACGGGGTGCACCACCTCAGCTTTGAGACCGCCGCGGCTCTGGTGGCCTTCCTGCTCACGGGGAAATACCTGGAGAGCCGGGCCAAGTCGAAGGCCACGGACGCGCTGAAGGAACTGCTGGCCCTGGCGCCGCCCACGGCCCTCCGGCTGGCGGGGGATGGATCGGTGGAAGAAGTCCCGGTGGCGGCGCTTCGGCCCGGCAACCGCGTCCGGGTGCTGCCGGGCCATGCCGTGCCTGCGGATGGCCGCGTGGTGGCCGGGCAGGCCGAAGTGGATGAATCCATGCTCACGGGCGAGCCGCTGCCGGTGCCCAAGGGCGTGGGGGAAACCCTGGTGGCGGGGACGGTGGTCCACGGGTCGGCCCTCGAACAGGAGATCCAGGCCGTCGGCGCCGAGACCCAGCTGGCCCGCATGGCGGCCCTTGTGGCCCAGGCCCAGGGCTCCAAGGCGCCGGCCCAGGATCTGGCCGATCGCATCAGCGCCGTCTTCGTGCCCGCCATTCTCGCGCTGGCCCTGCTGACGCTGGCGGGCTGGTGGGTGGCCACAGGATCGCTGGCCCAGGCCTGGCGCCCGGCCGTGACGCTGCTGGTGATCGCCTGTCCCTGCGCGCTGGGGCTGGCCACGCCCGTGGCGGTGATGGTGGGGCTGGGCGCGGCGGCCCGGAAGGGTGTGCTGGTGCGCGATGCCGCGGCCCTGGAGGCTCTGGGGCAGGCGACGGATCTCGCCTTCGACAAGACGGGGACCCTCACCGAGGGTCGGCCCCGGCTGAGGAGGATCCTCCGGTTGGCGGAAGCCTCGGAAGCCGATCTGCTGAAGACCGCGGCGAGCCTGGAGCGGGATTCGGAACATCCCATCGCTCGAGGCCTGGTGGCGGCCCACGGCGGGCCCCTGAAACCCGTCGATGGGTTCCGGGCCCACCCGGGAGGGGGCGTCAGTGGAGACCTGGAGGGCGTTTCCTGGCGCCTGGGCAGCGCGGATTTCCTGAGGACACCTTTTCCCGAAGTCGACGAGGACGGCATTGCGGTGGGCCTGGCGGATGCTTCCGGGTTGAAGGCCGTCTTCGTGCTCGGCGATCGCCTGCGGGCGGAGACGCCCGCCGTGGTGGATCAGCTGCGGCGCCAGGGCCTTCACCTCCACTTGTTCACGGGAGATCGGATCCAGGCCGCCCAGGCCATGGCCGCGGCGGCGGGGATCGAGTCGGTGTCCGCCGGCCTGCGCCCCGAGGACAAGCTGGGGCGGATCCGGGACCTCCAGACTCGCGGCGCCGTGGTGGGCTTCGTGGGGGATGGCGTGAACGATGCGCCGGCCCTGGCCCAGGCGGACTGCGGCATCGCCATGGGCTCCGGGGCGGGCGAGCAGGGCACGGCGGCGGCCATGGCCGCCGCGCCCCTGGCCCTGCTGCGGCCCGGACTGGAACCCGTGCTGGCGGCCCGGCGCCTGGCCCTGCGCACCCACCGCGTGATCCGGCAGAACCTGGGCTGGGCCTTCGGCTACAACCTCCTGCTGGTGCCGCTGGCGGCCTTCGGGCAGCTGGAGCGCTTCGGCGGTCCCATGTTGGCGGGCCTGGCCATGGGCCTCAGCTCGCTGACCGTGGTCCTGAACGCCCTGCGACTGCGCCGTTAGAGATCCTTCGAGAGTTCTTTCAGGTAGGCGGAGAAATCCTCGCGCAGGTCCTCGCGCTTGAGGGCGAACTCCACATTGGCCTTCAGGTAGTCGAGCTTGTTCCCGGTGTCGAACCGCTTGGCGGGGATGGGGGCGGCGACCAGCCGGCCCTCCCGGGCCAGGATCGCCAGGGCGTCTGTCAGCTGGTACTCGCCTCCCACGCCGGGCTCCAGGGCGGCGAGATGCTCGAATACGCGGGGCTCCAGCACATAGCGGCCCACCACGGCCCACCGGCTCGGCGCGGCGTCGGGGCGGGGCTTTTCGACAATGGCTGTCACATTCCAGACCGCTTCGCCAGGGCCCGGGGCATTGACGATGCCGTAGCGGGAGACATGTTCTTCAGGTACTTCCTGGACGCCGACGACGGACTTGCCCGTGGCCTCGTGGGCGGCGATGAGGGCGCTCAGCGCGGAATCGCGCTCATCGAAGACATCATCGCCCAGCAGGAGGGCGAAGGGTTCGTCACCCACCGCATGGCGCGCGCACAGCACGGCGTGGCCGAGGCCAAGGGGCTCGCCCTGACGGACATAGGCGAACTGAGCCAGATGGGTGATGCCGCGGACGAGGTCCAGGTCCTCCTGTTTCCCACGCCGCTGCAGGGTATCCTCCAGTTCGTAGGCGACATCGAAATGGTTCTCGATGGCGGCCTTCCCCCGACCCGTCACCAGCACGATGCTCTCCACGCCGGCGCGGATGGCCTCCTCCACCACATACTGGATCACCGGCGTGTCCACGAGGGGCAGCATCTCCTTGGGCTGGGCCTTGGTGGCGGGCAGGAAGCGCGTGCCCAGGCCTGCGACGGGAATGACAGCCTTGCGGATGGTGTTCATGGCGGCTCCGAAGGCCCATGATGACCTAAGATAAATGGAATGGCAGGGGTCGGAATGGAATCGCGGGAGATGTGGTCGAAGATGGCCGGGCACCCGATGTCGGGTTGGCGCTTCGCGGAAGATGTGGCGCTTCCCGCCACCCTGGCTCCCGGGCGCCTGCTCTGGTGCGGGATCGGCGGATCCCTCCTTCCCGCGGATGCCCTGATCCATGCTTTGGCCGGGGCTTCCCTTCGTCACCGCTGGCAACCGCTGGCCTCGCCCGAGCCGAACGGGATCCGGCTGGAGCCGGAAGATCAGCTCGTGTTCGCCTCCAAGAGCGGACGGACCCTGGAGCTGTGGACCTGGATCGGGCGGCTGCGGGCCCAGGCCGGCTGGGGACGCTGGCGGCAGGCCCCCATCGCCATCACGCAGGATGACGCGAACCCGCTGGCCCAGCTCGCGCGGGCCGAGGGTTGGAGGATCCTGCCCATTCCCGAGCAGGTGGGCGGGCGCTACTCGGCCTTCACGGCCATCGGCGCGCTGCCGCTGCACTGGGCGGGATTGGACGCCGGCCGATTCCTCGCGGGCGCCCGCGAGGTGGTGGCGCAGACGGAACAGGAGCGGGGCGTGTGGGGCACGCGGGTCTGGGACATGGTCCGCGCCTTCACGGGAGGCTTCCTCCGCGGCACCGATCAATGGGTGCTGCTGCCCTACGCCACGCCGCTGGAAACGGTGGGTGCCTGGTGGGTCCAGCTCGTGGCGGAAAGTCTGGGCAAGCAGGCGAAGGATGGCAGCCGCCGTGGCCTCACGCCCATTCGCGCCGTCGGTCCCCAGGATCAGCACGCGCAGTTGCAGCGCTGGCTCGACGGGCCACGCAATGTCGGTGTGGTGCTGGTGACGACGGGCAACGGCGTCGCCGCAGAGCCCTCCGACCCCCCGGCGCAGTGCCCGTTTCCCGGCCTGGGCCGATGGGGCGGCGCGGAGATTCTGCGGGCACAGGCCGAAGGCACCCGCGAGGCCCTGGAAGGGGCGGGAATCTCCGTGCTGCACTGGCACCTGGATGCTCTAGACGAAGCCTCCCTGGGCGCGTTTCTCATGGCCTGGCAGCTGGTGGTGGGGCTCAGCGGCATGGCGCTGGAAGTGGATCCCTTCGACCAACCGGCGGTGGAGTCGGGGAAGCGTCGGACCCTCCTGAAACTGGGGATTTCCTAGGAAATGCCTGGGAATTTCTCCAGAGACCCAACATTGGCGGGCCCCTCTGAAAAATTTCCACTTGCGCTGCGGCTCCGCGGTGATAGTCTGAATGTCCTGCGCAGTTGAGGCTGCGAGGTGCCAGGGGGAGCCGAGAGGCGAGCTTTGGAGCGTGCGGAGAGCACGGGGCGTCTTTGAAAACCGGATAGAAGATAGGAAGCCTTTGAGGGTTCCGGATCGCGTCTAAGGATGGGGTTCGGGATTCAGAACAATTTTTCGACCAGAACATTGGCCTGAGAGACGAGAGTCTCGAGGGTAAGAGTTCAGAATGAAACTTGAGAGTTTGATCCTGGCTCAGAATGAACGCTGGCGGCGTGCCTAACACATGCAAGTCGGATGTGCCGCAAGGTGCATGGCAGACGGGTGAGTAACGCGTAGGGAATCTACCTCTTTGTGGGGAATAACGCTCCGAAAGGAGTGGTAATACCGCATGAGACCGAGTGCTGGGATGCATTCGGTGAAACCTGGGGACCGCAAGGCCTGGGGCAAGGAGAGGATCCTGCGTCTGATTAGCTAGTTGGCGGGGTAATGGCCCACCAAGGCGACGATCAGTAGCCGGCCTGAGAGGGTGATCGGCCACACTGGAACTGAGACACGGTCCAGACTCCTACGGGAGGCAGCAGTGGGGAATTTTGCGCAATGGACGAAAGTCTGACGCAGCAACGCCGCGTGGGTGATGAAGGTCTTCGGACTGTAAAACCCTGTCGTCAGGGACGAAGGTGGCGGAGTTAATAACTCCGTTACTTGACGGTACCTGGAGAGGAAGCCCCGGCTAACTCTGTGCCAGCAGCCGCGGTAATACAGAGGGGGCAAGCGTTATTCGGAATTATTGGGCGTAAAGGGCGCGTAGGCGGTTTTTTAAGTCAGATGTGTAATCCCCGAGCTCAACTTGGGAACTGCATCTGAGACTGGAAGGCTAGAGTACTGGAGAGGGTGGTGGAATTCCTCGTGTAGCGGTGAAATGCGTAGAGATGAGGAGGAACACCAGTGGCGAAGGCGGCCACCTGGACAGTAACTGACGCTGAGGCGCGAAAGTGTGGGTAGCAAACAGGATTAGATACCCTGGTAGTCCACGCTGTAAACGATGAACACTTGGTGTGGAGGGAGTTGACCCCTTCCGTGCCGGAGCTAACGCGTTAAGTGTTCCGCCTGGGGAGTACGGTCGCAAGGCTGAAACTCAAAGGAATTGACGGGGGCCCGCACAAGCGGTGGAGCATGTGGTTTAATTCGACGCAACGCGAAGAACCTTACCTGGGCTTGAACTGCAGTGGACCGGTGCAGAGATGTGCCTTTTCGCAAGAACTGCTGCAGAGGTGCTGCATGGCTGTCGTCAGCTCGTGTCGTGAGATGTTGGGTTAAGTCCCGCAACGAGCGCAACCCTTACCCGTAGTTGCCAGCGCGTCATGGCGGGAACTCTACGGGGACTGCCCGGGTTAACCGGGAGGAAGGTGGGGATGATGTCAAGTCCTCATGGCCCTTATGTCCAGGGCTACACACGTGCTACAATGGGCGATACAAACCGTTGCAAAGTCGCGAGATGGAGCTAATCGGAGAAAGTCGTCCTCAGTTCGGATTGTAGTCTGCAACTCGACTACATGAAGGTGGAATCGCTAGTAATCGTGTATCAGAATGATACGGTGAATACGTTCCCGGGCCTTGTACACACCGCCCGTCACATCACGAAAGCCGGGAGCACTTGAAGAGGGTGAGGTAACCGCAAGGGGCCAGCTCTCAATGGTGAACTTGGTGATTGGGGTGAAGTCGTAACAAGGTAGCTGTAGGAGAACCTGTGGCTGGATCACCTCCTTTCTAAGGAGAGTCGCTTTTAGGAGCGACGAAAGGTCAACGCTTCCGATCGAAATTTCTATCCGGTTTTTAAAGACGCTCGGTCAATCTTTGACGAGCGTGCTTGGGCGTCTGGAAACGGGCCCGTAGCTCAGCTGGGAGAGCGCCTGGTTTGCATCCAGGAGGTCGTCGGTTCGATCCCGGTCGGGTCCACCAACGCCCGCTGAGGCACAAACTGGGGCCTATAGCTCAGTCTGGTTAGAGCGCACGCCTGATAAGCGTGAGGTCGGTGGTTCGAATCCACCTAGGCCCACCATTTATGCAAGGTTTGAGTTGAGTTGAGACCTTTCGAGGTTTGAATCCAGCTCAAGGCTGACTCAAGGGTCAGCTGCCGGAAGGCAGAGTTGTTTGACAGTCAAATAGAAGGAATAGAGAAGGGTGATCCATGGCGTTGAAGTGACGCTGTGGGCTTAAGGCGAGGCAAGTTTAGCGAAATACTCTTAAGGGTCGAAGTCAATGTAATTCATTGATGGAAGGCCAAGTTACAAAGGGTTGACGGTGGATGCCTTGGCAGATGACAGCGATGAAGGACGTGGTAAGCTGCGAAAAGTCTCGGGGAGTTGCACGCGAACGGTGATCCGGGAATGTCCGAATGGGGAAACCCGTCTGGGTGAAAGCTCAGTCATCTCTCAGCTGAATTCATAGGCTTTGAGAAGCGAACGTGGGGAAGTGAACCATCTCAGTACCCACAGGAACAGAAAACAACAGTGATTCCGGGAGTAGCGGCGAGCGAAACCGGAAGAGCCCAAACCTCTTACGTGTAAGCGGCAGGCGTTGCGTAAGGGGGGTCGTGGGACCTACAGGTTGAGGCTGCCCCTCAACACAGAGTTACAAAACCTCTAGTTAGCGGAACGGCATGGAAAGGCCGGCGATACAGGGTGATAGCCCCTTATGCGAAAGCTACGAGGACTCTGAGTGGTGTTCCCAAGTATGTCGGGGCACGAGAAACCTTGACAGAATTTGCCGCGACCATGCGGTAAGGCTAAATATGTTCATCTGACCGATAGTGAACCAGTACCGTGAGGGAAAGGCGAAAAGAACCCCGATGAGGGGAGTGAAATAGAACCTGAAACCGTCAATCTACAAGCAGTGGAACCACCATGGTTTATCCGGTGGAACCGCGTGCCTTTTGCATAATGAGCCGGCTAGTTATTTTCAGTGGCGAGGCGAAGCCGAAGAGGCGGTGCCGTAGGGAAACCGAGTCTGAATAGGGCGACAGTCGCTGGAAATAGACGCGAAACGGGATGATCTATCCTTGACCAGGATGAAGTCCGGGTGACACCGGATGGAGGTCCGAACCAGTGTGGGTTGAAAACCGCTTGGATGAGTTGAGGATAGGGGTGAAAGGCCAATCAAATTCCGTGATAGCTCGTTCTCCCCGAAATAGCTTTAGGGCTAGCGTCGGATGTTTCGTCGTGCAGGTAGAGACCTGAATGGACTAGGGGGCTTACCAGCTTACTGAATCCAACCAATCTTCGAATGGCACGCCGTGAAGTCCGGCAGTCAGACTGCGGGTGATAAGATCCGTAGTCGAGAGGGAAAGAACCCAGATCGCCAGCTAAGGTCCCAAAATACATGCTAAGTGGAAAAGGATGTGGATGTGCTTAGACAGCCAGGAGGTTAGCTTAGAAGCAGCTATCCTTTAAAGAAAGCGTAATAGCTCACTGGTCAAGCGGGTCTGTGCCGACAATTCAACGGGGCTAAAGCATGTTACCGAAGCTGCGAACGTAAGTGGTAGGGGAGCATTCCCTACGTCTGTGAAGGTTGACCGTAAGGACAGCTGGAGACATGGGAAGAGACTCTGTCGGCATAAGTAGCGTAAAGACAGGCGAGAACCCTGTCCGCCGTAAGACTAAGGTTTCCAACGCAAGGTCAATCCGCGTTGGGTTAGTCGGACCCTAAGCCGAGGCCGAAAGGCGTAGGCGATGGAAGGCTGGTTAATATTCCAGCACCATGAGCATCTCGTTTGTACGATGCAGGGACGCAGGAAGGTAGGGACGCAGAGCTATGGAATGTTCTGCGAAAGGATCCAAGGGTGGTGCTTAGGGAAGTCCGGGCGCCACGAGCCCAAGGTTTCTGACGAAAAGTCCTGATCCTACACTGCCGAGAAAAGCTGCTAAGGAGAGGTGCTTGTGTCCGTACCGCAAACCGACACAGGTAGTCGAGGAGAGAATCCTCAGGCGTTTGAGAGAACTCTGCTGAAGGAACTCGGCAAATTAACCCCGTAACTTCGGGAGAAGGGGTACCACGGTAGGGTTCATAGCCCGAGGTGGTGGCACATAAATGTTCCAGGCGACTGTTTAACAAAAACACAGGTCTCTGCAAACTCCAAAGAGGAGGTATAGGGGCTGACGCCTGCCCGGTGCCGGAAGGTCAAGAGGAGCGGTCAGCGCAAGCGAAGCTGCGAATTTAAGCCCCGGTGAACGGCGGCCGTAACTATAACGGTCCTAAGGTAGCGAAATTCCTTGTCGGGTAAGTTCCGACCTGCACGAATGGCGTAACGATCTGGAAACTGTCTCCAGCAGAGACTCAGCGAACTTGTAGCACCGGTGAAGATGCCGGTTACCCGCACTTAGACGGAAAGACCCCGTGCACCTTTACTACACCTTGACATTGAGGTTGGCGTTGGACTGTGCAGGATAGGTGGGAGGCTATGAAACTGGCTCGTTAGGGTCGGTGGAGCCACTGTTGAGATACCACCCTGTTCAACGCTGATCTCTAACTCGCACCCGTGATCCGGGTGGAAGACAATGTCAGGCGGGTAGTTTGACTGGGGCGGTCGCCTCCTAAAGCGTAACGGAGGCGTACGAAGGTTCCCTCAGGCTGTTTGGAAATCAGCCGCAGAGCGCAATAGTATAAGGGAGCTTGACTGCGAGTCAGACACGACGAGCAGGTGCGAAAGCAGGTTATAGTGATCCGGTGGTCCCGAATGGAAGGGCCATCGCTCAACGGATAAAAGGTACGCCGGGGATAACAGGCTGATCTTGCCCAAGAGTTCATATCGACGGCAAGGTTTGGCACCTCGATGTCGACTCATCACATCCTGGGGCTGAAGCAGGTCCCAAGGGTTCGGCTGTTCGCCGATCAATAGTGGTACGTGAGTTGGGTTCAGAACGTCGCGAGACAGTTCGGTCCCTATCTAGTGTGGGCGCAGGAGATTTGAGAGGACCTGTCCTTAGTACGAGAGGACCGGGATGGACTGACCTCTGGTGTTCCAGTTGTGCCTCCAGGTGCAATGCTGGGTAGCTAAGTTGGGAAGTGAGAAGCGCTGAAAGCATCTAAGCGCGAAACACCCCTCAAGATGAGATCTCCCTATGAGACCCGTGGAAGACCACCACGTTGATAGGTCGCATGTGTAAGTCCGGTAACGGATTTAGCTGAGCGATACTAATCGGTCCACAGACTTGACCTTTCATCAATCAATTGCATCAACTTCATGACCCTCGAGCGCAACACGCGCCTCGCCCAAATCCCTTCTCACCCTTCTACCCCTTCGTCGTGGCTTTTCCCCAAGGGTCACACCCGTTCCCATCCCGAACACGGCAGTTAAGACTTGGAGGGCCGATGATACTGCTCCTCACAGGAGTGGAAAAGTAGGTCGCTGCGACGTTAAAATCCCCTCCGGGCCATCACAAATGATGGCCCGGAGCTGTTTTACTGATAAAATTCTTCACCTATTTCGAGGAATCCATGGGCATCGAGGTCCGCCTTCCAGACGACTCTCTCCGGCAGCTGGCCGAGGGTGCCACTGGAGCCGATCTGGCGGGTGGCATCGGAGCGCGCCTCCTGGAAGCGGCCCTGGCCGTCAAGGTGGATGGACGCTTGGCGGATCTGAATACCCCCCTGGCGGACGGCGCCAAGGTCGAGATCGTCACCAGCAAGGCCCCGGAAAGCCTGGAGCTGATCCGCCACTCCACGGCCCACCTGTTGGCCCATGCCGTGAAGCGCCTCTACCCGAATGCGCGGGTGGGCATCGGCCCGGTCATCGAGGATGGCTTCTACTACGACTTCTGGATGGACAAGCCCTTCACGCCCGAGGACCTGCCGGTCATCGAGGCCGAGATGCGGAAGATCGTGGCCGAGGGCGTCGAGGTGGTCCGCGAGGACCTGGGCCGGGACGCCGCCGTGGCGCGATTCCAGGCCATGGGCGAGCCCCTCAAGGTGGAGATCGTCTCCAGCATTCCGGCCAGCGACATCATCAGCGGCTACCGCCAGGGCGACTTCTACGACCTTTGCCGCGGGCCCCATGTGCCCAACACGGCCAAGCTGAAGGCCTTCAAGCTGCTCAGCATCGCCGGCGCCTACTGGAAGGGCGACGAGAAGAATCCGATGCTCAGCCGCATCTACGGCACCGCCTTCCACACCCAGAAGGAGCTCGACGAGCACCTGAAGCGGCTGGAGGAGGCCAAGGCGCGCGACCACCGGAAGCTGGGCAAGGAACTGGGCCTCTACTCCTTCCACCCGGAGGCGCCCGCCTCCCCCTTCTTCCATCCCAAGGGCACCCAGGTCTACAACGAGCTGGTGACCTACATGCGCGAGCTGTACTTCAAGTACGGCTATAGCGAAGTCATCACGCCGCAGGTGCTGGATGTGGCTCTCTGGAAGACCAGTGGCCACTACGAGAATTACGCCGAGAACATGTACTTCACCACCGCCGAGGAGCGGGAGTACGCGCTGAAGCCCATGAACTGCCCGGGCCACTGCATCATGTTCGGCAGCCAGAAGCACAGCTACCGTGACCTGCCCATCCGCTACGCGGATTTCGGCCGCCTGCACCGCTATGAGCGCAGCGGCGTTACCCACGGCCTGACGCGGGTGCGCACCTTCTGCCAGGACGACGCCCACATCTACTGCGCGCCCGAGCAGATCAAGACTGAAATGGCCGCCTTCCTGGCGCTGCTGAAGGAGGTCTACGACACCTTCGGTTTCGAGGGGATGCGCGTGGCCCTGAGCACCCGGCCCGAGAAGCGCCTGGGCTCCGACGAGATCTGGGACGCCGCCGAACGGGCCCTGGGTGAGGCCCTGGACGAAGCCGGAATGCCCTACACCCTGAATCCTGGCGAAGGCGCCTTCTATGGGCCTAAGATCGAGTTCCAGATCCTGGATGCCCTCAAGCGGCCTTGGCAGCTGGGCACGCTCCAGGTGGACTACATGCTCCCGGAGCGTTTCGACCTGAAGTACACCCAGGCCGACGGCGCCGAGGGCCGCCCCATCATGCTGCATCGCGCCATCCTGGGCAGCCTCGAGCGCTTCATGGGGATCCTCGTGGAGCACACCGCCGGCGCCTTCCCCGCCTGGCTGGCCCCCGTGCAGGTGGCCATCCTGCCCATCACCGACCGGGCCAACGCCTTCTCCACGGAGGCCGCAGCCCGGGCGAAGGCCCTGGGCCTGCGGGCGGAGCTGGATTCCCGCAACGAGAGCCTGAAGGCCAAGATCCGCGAGGCCCAGCTGGCCAAGGTCCCCTACATGCTGGTGATCGGGGACCGCGAGGCCGAGGCGGGCACGGTTTCCGTGCGCCACCGTCACCGGGGCGACCTGGGGGTGCAGCCCCTGGACGCCTTCCTGGAGGGCCTCACCCTCGAGGTGCGGGACCGCCAACGCTGATTTGGTTTTCCGTGCTTGGCGAAGGCCGGGCCAAGTGTTAGACTTTTTGTCCTTGTGTAACTAGGGGAGGAACCATTCGTCCGAACGAGACCCGCATCAACGACGGCATCCGGGCCCAAGAGGTCCGCGTCATCTCCGAAGATGGCGAACAGCTTGGCGTGATGCCTCCCCACCAGGCCATCCGGATTGCAGAAGAGCGCGGTCTTGATCTGGTGGAAGTCGCCGGAAACGCACAGCCACCCGTCTGCCGAATCATGGACTATGGCAAGTACAAGTTCATGGAAGCCAAGCGGGAACACGCAGCCCGGGCGAAGCAGAAGAACATCGTGGTCAAGGAAGTCAAGTTCCGCCCCAAGACCGATGACCACGACTTCGACTTCAAGGTGAAGCACATCCTGCGGTTCCTGGAGGAAGAAGACAAAGTCAAGGTGGTGGTCATGTTCCGCGGACGCGAAGTGGTCCATCGCGACATCGGCTACCGGATCATCGAAGAAGTCATTCAACGGGTCGGCGACAAGGCCATCGTCGAAAAGGGTGCCGGCATCGATGGACGCGACATGCACGCCATCCTCGCCCCCCGGATCATCGAGGCGCCCAAACCGCCGAAGAAGCCCAAGCCAGCCAGTCCCGAAACCCCCGCAACCGAAGCCCAGATCCAGTGAGGAAGCCATGAGCGGTTACAAGATCAAGACCCACAAGGGCGCCCAGAAGCGGTTCAAGAAGACCGCCGGCGGCAAGTTCAAGCGCGGCTGCTCGCACCAGCGCCACATCCTGACCAAAAAGACTGCCAAGCGGAAGCGCCAGTTGGACATGGGCCGGATGGTCTCCAAGGCCGACACCAAGGCCGTGGCCGCGATGCTGCCCTACGCCTGATTGATGTTGTCAGGGGGTTCCCCTCGCGACGCCTGCGCCGCAAGGATCTAAGGGCGCGCTGCGCACACCCCCCCCCCCTGGCCCCCGCGCCTCGCGCAGGCGAAGCCTGCACGAAGCTTGTTCTCCAAGGCCTGAGATCCTAGGATTGAAGGTTCAACCCGGTGGCTGAGGCCACCCCCGATGAGGCCTTCAAACGCTCTTCCGAGCTGCCTCGAGGAAAGGAAGCAACATGACTCGTGTAAAACGCGGTTTTAAGCGCGCCCAGCGGCGCAAGCGCATGATGAAGTTCGCCAAGGGCTTCTACGGCGCCAAGTCCCGCCTGTACCGGTCCGCCAAGGAAGCCGTCGAGAAGGCCCTCGGCTACGCCTACCGCGACCGCAAGGTCAAGAAGCGCGACTTCCGCCGCCTCTGGGTGGTGCGCATCAGCGCTGCCTGCGGACAGAACGGCACCAGCTACTCCAAGTTCATGGGCGGCCTGAAGAAGGCTTCCGTGGACCTGGACCGCAAGATCCTCGCGGATCTCGCCGTGCGCAATCCCGAAGCGTTTACCAAGCTCGTGGCCGTGGCCAAGGGCTGATCGCGAACGCAGCAAATCGCAGACACCCGAAAGGCCGCGCAAGCGGCCTTTCTTTGTGTTGAGGGCACCATGGACCATCTGCTGCCAACGGAGATTATCGAGGCGGGCCGGGCCTTTCCGGAGGCGCTGGCTGCATGCGGCGACCTGGATGCGCTGCTGCGCCTCAAGGGCGCGTATGTGGGGCGCGACGGCAGCCATGCCGCGCGGCTGATGGAGCTCCTGAAGACGGCGCCGAAGGAGCAGAAGCGTGATCTGGGCGCCGCGATCAACGGCCTCAAGCAGCAGTGGGAGGAGGGCCTGAAGGTCCGCCAGGCCGAACTGGAGGCGGCGAAGAAACACCTGAACGCGCTGGCCGACCGCTGGGATCCTTCGTTGCCGCCGCCGGTCCCGGCCCGGGGCGCGCTCCATCCCTTGAACCGCCTCATGGACCGCCTGGTGGAGGTCTTCCGGCCCCTCGGCTTCCATGTGGAGGAGGGTCCCGAGGTCGAGACGGAGGCCCACAACTTCGACGGCCTGAACATCCCCGAGGACCACCCGGCGAAGGCTTCCTCGGACACTTTCTATCTGGCGGCCCATCCGGCGCTGCTGCTTCGCACGCACACCAGTCCCGTGCAGGTCCGTACGCTGCTCCGCGTGGCGCCGCAGCTCGCGGCGGGCGGGGGCATCCGCTTTCTCGCGCCGGGCCGCGTCTACCGCAAGGACGAGATCGACCCCACCCACAGCCCCATGTTCCACCAGGTGGAGGGCATGCTCGTGGGCCGGGGGATCGGCATGCAGCACCTCAAGGGCACGCTGGAGTACGCGTTGCGGGCGCTGTTCGGCCCCCACACGGAGATCCGCCTGCGGCCCTCCTACTTCCCCTTCGTGGAGCCGGGCTGCGAGGTGGATGTGAGCTGTCCGCTCTGTGAGGCCAAGGGCTGCCGCGTGTGCAAGGGCTCCGGCTGGGTGGAGATCCTGGGCGCGGGCCTCATCCATCCGAATGTGCTGCGCTACGCGGGCATCGATCCGGCGGAATGGTCCGGATGGGCCTTCGGCATGGGCGTGGAGCGCATGGCCATGATGCTGAGCCAGACCCCCGATCTGCGCTTGTTCTTCGAGAACGACCAGCGCTTCCTCAACACCATGGGAGGGCTCGACTGATGTGGATCGAACGCAAGGCCCTCGCCGCCGAAATCCCCGCTGCCGCCGCGCTGGAGACCCGCCAGCTCTGCGAACTGCTCGCCGCCCTCGGCTTCCCCGTGGATGGCGTGGCCGCCCGTGAAGGAGCGGAGGTGCTGGATGTGGACATCACCGCCAACCGTGGCGACGCCATGTCCCACCGCGGCATGGCCCGGGAAGTGGCCGCCAAGCTGCAGCAGCCCCTCGCGCCCCTGGCCCCCCCGCCCGTGACCGAAGGCGCGCCCAGGGTCCAGGTGCGCCTGGAGAGTCCTGCCTGCCCCCTCTATGCCACGGCCCTGCTCAGCCTGGGCGAGGGAACCACGCCGCTGGAGACCCAGGCCTTCCTGCGGGCCCTGGAAGCCTCGCCGAAGCACCTGCCCGCCGTGGATGCCTCCAACGATCTGCTGCACCGCTACGGCCACCCCACCCATGCCTTCGACGCGGACCGCATCCGCGGCGCGGTGTCGATCCGCCAGGCGAAGGCCGGGGAAGCCCTGGTGACGCTTGATGGCGTCGCCCGGACGCTGGCTGCCGAAGACCTCGTCATCGCCGACGAGGCCGGTCCCATCGCCCTCGCGGGCGTCATGGGCGGCGAGGGCACGAAGGTGACGGAATCCACCCGCCGCGTGCTGTTGGAAAGCGCCTGGTTCGAGCCGAAGTCCGTGAAGGCCACGGCGCGCCGTCACAGCCTGCACACGGACGCCTCCCATCGCTTCGGCCGCGGCGCCGACCCCGCCATGGCCGCCGTGGCGCGGGACCTGCTGGTGCATCGGCTGCAGTCCTGGGCCGGCGCCACGCTGGAAGGCGCCTGGACCGTGGGCGGCCTGCCTCCGGTTCCGGCTCCCGTCTCGGTGCCCGAAACCCTGCTGACGCGGGTCGCCGGCGAGGCCCGACCCCTGGCCGAGGGGGTGGAGGCCCTGCGCCGGCTGGGCTGCGCCGTGGAGACCCAGCCGGGCACGCTGGTCGTCCAGCCGCCCTCCTGGCGCCACGACCTGGCCATTCCGGAAGATCTGGCCGAAGAGGTCCTGCGGCTCCGGGGTTATGAGCACATCCCCTCGGTCCTGCCCCCTCTGGAAGGGCCGCCCTTGCCGCTCGCCGCGGAGTATCTGCAGCGCCAGGCCGTGGCCCGGCGGCTGGCCCACCTGGGTTTCCACCAGACCGTGACCTACGGGTTCATCAGCCCCGATGCGGACGCCGCCTTCGCCGTGGCGGGAAATCCCGCCGAGGGCCGGACCCTGCTCAATCCGCTGGGCCAGGAGTACTCCGTGATGCGCGGCACCCTGCTGTCGAGCCTGCGATCCGCCGCCGAGCAGAACCTCCGCCAGGGAGCCCGGGAGATCCGGCTCTTCGAGCTGGCGCCCACCTATACCAGTGGCCCGCAGGGGCCGGCCGAGCAGTTCACGCTGGGCCTGGTCTGGGGCGGCACCCTGGGAGGGGAGGACTACCTGAACCCCGCCCGCCCCGTGCGGGAGGCCGACCTGTCGGGCATGGCCCGGGATCTCGGCCTGGCCCGCCTGCCGGAGGTCCGCGCCCTGGGCGAGGGCCTGTTCGGGTTCGAGCTTCCCGTGGCGGATCTGCCGCAGGCGGGAGCCCGGATCATCCCGACCTTCCGCGCCTTCAGCCGCTTTCCTTCGGTGGAGCGCGACCTGTCCCTGCTGGTGGATCTCGGCCAGTCCCACGAGACCCTGACGGCGGCCATGCGGGCGGTGCTGCCGGCGGGCATCCTCCAGGACCTGCGCTGCGTGGATGTGTTCCGCCACAAGAGCCTGCCGGAGGGAAGCCAGGCCTGGCTCATGCGCCTGCGCTTCCAGGCCGACCGCACCCTGGTGGGCGATGAGGTGGACGGCTGGGTGGCCTCGGCGTTGGCCGCGGCCGAAGCCCTCGGGGCGAAGCTCCGGGCGTAAGATGAGCTCTGAGAGGCATCCATGGACCTTCTGAAACAACTCGAATCGAAGATGCAGGCCCTGGTCCAGCAGCGCAACCAGCTGAAAGAAGAGCTGGATGCACTGAAGGCCGCCGGGGCCGTCGGGGACCAGGAGCTGCAGTCCCTCCGGGCCCGGCTGGAAGAAGCCCTCTCGGACAAGCTGGCCCTGGAGAAGGACCGGGAGGCGGTGAAGGAGCAGGTGGCTTCCATCCTGCGGGCCCTGGAGGCCCTGGGATGAAGTCCTTGCCGCCCCTTCCTGGGGTCCGGGCGGCCACGGTGGCGGTCCTGGGGCGGGAGCTCCAGGTCCAGACCGACCACCCCGAGTCCCTGGCGGCGGCAGTCCGGGTCCTCGAGGAGACCTTCCGCGACATGGACTCGCAATGCCAGGTAAGATGGGGAAGCGTCCCGAAGGGCCTCGACACCCCGTCGTGGTACCTCCTGGGCGCCCTGAACCTGGCGCACCGCGTGGCGCGCCTGGAGCAGGAAGCCAACCAGCACACCCAAAACCTGGAACAGACCCTTTCGAAGCTGTTGAACGATGTTCCGGACGAACCTTCCGCCCCCGTGCCTTTCCTCGACGAGGACGGAGACTGATTTCCCTGCGAGGCCCGTGATCATGGCCAAGCTCTTGTTCCGTAAGTCGACTAGGGAGACCTTCCCCCTGTCCTGTGCGTTCCGCGCGTCGGCGCGCCTTAGCCAGGGACTCTGGTTTCCCCCCTATAAATTAGGGAACTCGGCAAGCCTCCACGACTGAGCGGGGATTTTCAATTCGGGTGCTGGTGGCTTCTGGACCTCTTTCCCAGGAGTCGCTGATGACCTTGATCGATTGGATCTTTCTCTGCCTCGCCATCGCCTCCGGCGGGGTGGCGCTGCTGATGGCCATCAAGGCCCAGAAGGCCACCCTGGAGAGTTCCCAGGCCCAGGCCAAGGCCGAGGCCGACACCAAGTCCCAGCGGGAGAAGCTGCTGGAGGAGGCCAAGGCGGAAGCCCAGCGCCTCCGCAAGACAGGAGAGCAGGAGGCCGAAGCCCTCCGCAAGGAATCCGAACTCAAGGTGAAGGAACAGGCCCTCCAGGCCCGCCAGGAAGCCGAGAAGGTGCTGGCTGAGCGGCAGGTGAACCTGGAGAAGCAGGAACAGCGGCTCCAGTCGAAAGAGACGGGTCTCCAGTCGAAGGAGGAAGGCCTCGACAAGAAGCTCCATCAGGTCGAGCAGAAGACCAAGGATCTGGAGACTCTGACGGAGAAGCGCAAGTCGGAGCTGGAAAAGCTCGAGGCCCAGCAGGCGGAAGCCCGGCAGCTGGTGGAGGCCCAGGCCAAGCGCCTGGAGGAGGTCGCCGGCCTCACCCGCGAGGACGCGAAGAAGGAGCTGATCGGGCAGCTCGAGTATTCCGCGAAGATGGACGCGGCGAAGCTGGTGCGGCGCATCGACGAGGAAGCCCAGGAGGAGGCGGCCAAGAAGGCCCGGTGGACCATCGGCGCCGCCATCCAGCGTGTGGCCTCGGATGTGGTGGCCGAGCAGGCCGTGAGCTCCGTGCAGCTGCCCAGCGACGACCTCAAGGGCCGCATCATCGGCCGGGAAGGCCGCAACATCCGGGCCCTGGAAAAGGCCACGGGCTGCGACCTCATCGTGGATGACACGCCGGAGAGCATCGTCGTTTCGAGCTTCGATCCCATCCGCCGCGAAGTCGCGCGCCAGGCCATCCTCAAGCTCCTAGCCGACGGCCGCATCCACCCCGCCCGCATCGAGGAGGTGGTGGAGAAGGTCAAGGTGGACATGGACCAGCACCTCAAGGAGATCGGCGAGGCCGCCTGCATCGAGCTGGGCTTCCCCGATGTGCATCCCAAGCTGCACAAGCTGGTGGGCCGCCTGAACTACCGCACCTCGTATGGCCAGAATGTGCTGGAGCACACCAAGGAAGTGGCCCGCATCGCCGAGTACATGGCCGGCGAGATGGGCGCGGACGCGCGGCTCTGCCGCCGGGCGGGGCTCTTCCACGACATTGGCAAGGCCATCGACCGCGAGGTGGAGGGCACCCACATCGAGATCGGCATGCAGCTCATGCAGCGCTACGGGGAGAAGGACGAGGTCATCCACGCCATGAGCTGCCACCACGGGGATTTCGAGCCCCGCACGGTGGAGGCCATGCTCATCACGGCCGCGGACGCCCTCTCCGCCGCCCGTCCCGGCGCCCGGCGCGAGATGCTGGAGACCTATGTCAAGCGCCTGGAGAAGCTCGAGGAGATCGCCGGGAGCTACAAGGGCGTGCAGAAGAGCTACGCCATGCAGGCGGGGCGCGAGATCCGCATCCTGGTGGACGCCGGCTCCGTCAACGACGACCAGGCCTACTGGATCGCCAAGGATGTCTCCCGGCGCATCGAATCCGAGATGCAGTACCCCGGCCAGATCAAGGTCACGGTCATGCGGGAGCTGCGCGCGGTCGAGATCGCCCGCTGAGGGTCGCGTCTGATACAGTCCTGAAAGGTCTCATCCCCCATTCGGTCTGGTATCCCCTTGGACGCATCTCCTTCCCAGCCCCCTGCGTCCGGTCGTCTCAGCACGGTCGCTGAACGGGCCCTCCGGCACCTGTTCCAGGGGGCCTCTCTGGGGTTCCTGGTCCTGGACCGGGCGGGGCGTCTCCTGCATGCGAATCCCCGGGCCCTCGTCATGCTGGGAGCCGGCGAGGAGGATCTGCCGCAGATCGGGCTTGAGCGGCTTCGGCACGACCTGCCTTCGGGCCCCGCCCAGGCCTGGTTCGAGACGGCCTTCGAGTCCCGGGTGGATCGTTCCGAGCTGGGCACCTGGCTGCGCCTCGACGGCACCGTGCTGCCGGTGCGCCTGACGGTGGTGGGTCTCACCACGGAGGAGGGGGGGCACCTCTTCGTGTGGGGGCGGGACCAGTCGGAAGAGCAGCTGATCGGCGCGAGGCTGGCGGAAAGCGCCGGGCTCCAGCGCCACCTGGCCGAGGGCATCTACGCCCTGAGCCTGGTCCGGACCCGGGAGGAGGCCTACCGGGTGCTCCTGGGCCAGGCCACCGCGATCCTGACGGGGCCGCACTGGTCTCTGGGGCGGATCGAGGTCCGGGACGGGCACCCCAAGGTCATCCTGGCGGCTTGGTCACCCTCGCTGGCCGCCCGGCTGGGGCCCTCCCTCGAAGGACTCGAGTTTCCGCTGGCGGACTCTGGCTTCGCCCGGGAAGTCTGCGAGCACCGCCGCATGTGCTTCGTGGAAGAGGCCTCCACCTCGCCTTCGATGATCCAGCCCGCCATCGTGGCGACCTACGGCCTCCGGAGCCTCCTGGGCGTGCCCCTGGTCTTCGAGGGCCGCATCGCGGGAGTGCTGTTCGGGGCCACCTTCCAGGGCGAGCCACCGACGACGCCGCGCGAGACCATGTTCCCCGTCCTTCAGAGCCTGGCGCGGATCGCCGCCCTGGCCCTGGAGCGCCTCGAAAGCGAAGACCGCCTGGAGGAGGCCGCCCGTCTTTCCAGGAGGCTGGCCCAGGCCGTCCGGGACCTGGCGGAGGCCGTGGACGAAGAGGCGCTCATCGCCCGCCTGTTCCGCTGGGCGGCGAAGCTCGCGCCGTTCCCGGAGTGGTGGTTCAACCGCTACGATCCCGAGACGAAGGGCAGCATCACCACACACTGGACGCCGGGCCTGGAAGCCCTGGGCTCGCCCGAGGCCATCCGCCAGCCGGTCCCGGTGGCGGGCAACGCCTTCCTGGAGGCCATCCACCTTCAGCAGGAGGCGGTCCATGTCCCCCAGTGCCACACGATGGCGGAGTCGTTCGACCTGGCGGCCTGGCCCTTCCGCTCCGTGGTGGGCCTGCCCTTGGCCCACGAAGGGGATGTGGTCGGCATCCTCCATGGCGGCTCGTTCGGGGAGCAGGGCGAAGTCTCGTTATCCGACGAGCGCTTCGAGGCCCTGAAGAGCCTGGCCGAGGCCGCCGGCCTGGTGATGAAGCGGCTCCACGCCCGGCGCGCGCTCGAGGCGCAGGAGACCCGCTTCCGCATGCTGTTCGAGCAGACGCCCGATCCCATCGTGCTGCTCTCCGGAGGGCAGATCGCGGATGTCAATGCGGCGGCCTCCCGCCTCTTCGGGCTGGAGCGCGAGGTGATGCTCGGACAGCCGATGCTGGCCTTCTGCCCGGAGTGGCAGCCCGAGGGGGGATCGAGCGAGGACCTGGGCCGCCACCACATGGAAGCCGCCATGCGCGGCACCTGTGAGCAGTTCGAGTGGGTCTTCCGGTGCGAGGGCGGGCGGGAGGCCATCTGCCAGGTGAACCTCACGCGCCTCGACCCCGAGGATCGGCCCCTGCTGCACGCCATCGTGCGGGACATCACGGCGCAGAAGCGGGCGGAATCCGAGCGCGTGGCGCTGGAGCGCCAGCTGTTCCAGGCCCAGAAGATGGAGAGCCTGGGCGTCCTGGCGGGCGGGATCGCCCACGACTTCAACAACCTGCTCATGGGGGTGCTCGGCCACGCCGGCCTGGCCCTGGAACAGCTGAACCCGCTCCATCCCATCCGCCGCAACCTGGAGGCCATCCAGAAGGCGGGGCAGCGCGCCGCGGATCTGACGCGCCAGATGCTGGCCTACTCGGGCCGCGGCCAGTTCGTGGTCCGCCACCTGGACCTCACCACCCAGGTGGAGGAGATGCTGCACCTCCTGGAGGTGAGCCTCCCCAAGACCGTGGTGCTCAACCTGGACCTGAAGAAGGGCCTGCCGGCGGTGTCGGCGGATGCCTCGCAGATCCAGCAGGTGATCATGAATCTGGTGATCAATGCCGCCGAGGCCATTGGCGAGACCTCGGGCGCGATCACCCTCGCCACGGGGGCCCAGCGCCTGGAGGAGCCGGGAATCCGCACCATGCTCGTGGGCCAGGATGTGCCGCCCGGCATCTATGTCTATCTGGAGGTCACTGACACCGGCTGCGGCATGGATGTCGACACCATGAGCCGCATCTTCGAGCCCTTCTTCACGACCAAGTTCACCGGACGGGGCCTCGGCCTCTCCGCCATCATGGGCATCGTCCGCGGCCACAAGGGGGCCCTGCGGGTGTACTCGGAAGTGGGCCAGGGGACGACCTTCAAAGTGCTGTTTCCCGCCCAGAGCGCCATGGCGGACATCCATGCCATCCCGGGTCGCGAGGCCGCCTGGGAGGGGACCGGGCTCATCCTGGTGGTGGACGACGACGAGACCGTGCGGACCGTGGCCCGGGAGGCTCTCGAGCTGAGGGGATTCCAGGTGCTGGAGGCCGAGGATGGCCGGATGGCCGTGGACCTGGTGCGGGAGCAGGGCCCCGCCATCGGGCTGGTGCTCCTGGACATGACCATGCCCCGCATGGGCGGCGAGGAGGCCTATCGAGAGATGCGCATCCTCCAGCCGGACCTCCGCGTGATCCTGAGCTCGGGCTACAACGAAGTGGAGGCCATGAGCCGCTTCATGGGGAAGGGCCTCAAGGGGTTCATCCAGAAGCCCTACGGCCCGAAGGATCTGTTGGCGAAGATCCAGGGCGCCCTGGAGGCCTGACCATGCGGACCGTCTTGCTGCTCGTCCTCAGCAACATATTTATGACCTTCGCGTGGTACGGCCACCTGAAGCAGCACCGGGACAGCCCGCTCTGGGTGGCGATCCTGGTGAGCTGGGGCATCGCCTTCTTCGAGTACTGCCTGATGGTGCCCGCCAACCGCGCGGGTTACGGCCGTTTCAGCCTGCCTCAGCTGAAGGTGATCCAGGAGGTGGTGACCCTCCTCGTCTTCGCGGTGTTCGCGGTGGCGTGGATGCGGGAGCGCCTGCACCTCAACCACCTCTGGGCGGGGCTCTGCCTGGTGGGCGCGGTGTTTTTCACCTTCCGCAAATAGGCCGCCCGGGACTTCAGGGTTCCAGGTGGATGAGGCCGCGCCGGAGGGCCACCACGGCGGCTTCGGTGCGGTCCTTCACCTGGAGCTTGCGGAGCAGGTTGTTCACATGGATCTTCACGGTGGGCTCGGCCAGCCCCAGGTTCTCCGCGATTTCCCGGTTCCGCTGTCCCAGGGCCAGGAGGCGCAGCACATCGAGCTCCCGCGGCGTCAGGCGCTCGGCTTCCATGGCCTCCACCAGCCGGGCGGCGGTGGCGGGCGGCAGGTAGCGCTGTCCCGACGCCACGGCCCGCACGGCCTCGATGAGGGTGGTGCGCCGGACGCTCTTCAGCAGGTAGCCCCGGGCCCCGGCCTCGAGGGCGCGCTGGATGTCCGCATCCCCGTCGAAGGTGGTGAGCACCAGTACCCGGGCCTCGGGATCTTCGCGCCGGATGGCGATGATGGCCTCCACGCCCGACTGGCCCGGCAGCTGCAGGTCCATGATGGTGACCGTGGGCTTCAAGGTGCGCCAGGCCGTCACGGCCTCGCGGCCGTCCCCGGCCTCGCCGACCACTTCCAGATCGGGTTCCCCCTGGTGGAGGATGGCGACGAGCCCATCGCGCACGACGGGGTGGTCATCCACGATGAGCAGCGTGATGGGGGTCGCGGTCATAGGTGCCACCTTTGGGTGGGAAGGGTGATGGTGATGCGGGTGCCGAGCCCCGGACTGCTGTCGATGTCGATGCGCCCCCGCAGCTGGCGAACGCTTTCCCGGATGCTGCGCATGCCGTAGCCCGCCGCATCGGCGGATGGGTCGAAGCCCTGCCCATCATCCTCGATGTTGAGGCGGACCTGGCGTCCTTCGTACTGCAGCACCACCCGCACCCAGCGGGCCTTGCCGTGGCGCAGGGCATTCGTGAGCGCCTCCTGGGCCATGCGGAGCAGCTCTTCCTCCACCCGCCGCCCCAGGGGGCGGGGTTCGCCGGTCTGGGCCAACTCCACCTGGATCTCCGTGCCGGCCAGCAGCCGGTCGGACAGCACGCGCAGGGCGCCCAGGAGGCTCGTGCCCTCGGGCCGGTGGGGACGGAGGGCCATGACGGACCGGCGGGCTTCCTGCAGGCTGGCCACGGCCAGCTTGCGGGCATGGTCGAGGCGGGTCAGCACGGGCTCAGGGTCGCCCTGCAGCCGGGCCAGCTTGGCTTCGGCGGCCTCGATCTGCAGCAGCACGCCGGTGAAGCCCTGGGCCAGGTGATCGTGGATCTCACGGGCCATGCGGTTGCGCTCGCCCAGCACGGCCGACTTCGCCTCCAGCTGCTGGAGACGCAGGCGGAGGAGCCACCAGGCGAACGCCCCCGCGCCCAGCGCGCACACCACCCAGAAGACCGGTCGCTGGTACAGGTAGGGCTGGATGCGGACCTCGACGGACTGCTCCTGCGGAGGGCCGTCCTCGTCGAGCCGCCAGGCCTGGAGGACGAACCGGTACGATCCCGGCGGCACATTGGAATAGGCGGAGAACCGGCGGTCGCCCACCTCGTTCCAGATGTGCTCCAGGCCCTCGAGGCGGTAGCGGAAGCGGACTTTGTCCGCCCGCGTGAGGGAGGTGGCGGTGTAGTACACCTCGAACCGGTGGGTGCCCGGGGGGACCTGGATGGGGATGGTGTCGGGCAGGACCGTCTCGTCGCTTTCGGCCTTCAGGATGTGGAGGCGCAGCGCGGGTCCGGTCTTGGGCGGGGGCGGGGAGGAAGCCCGGCCGTCCAGCCGCGCGAGCCCCCGGCTGGTGGGGAAGTACAGATCGCCTTCGCGGGTGAGCCAGGCCACGGGTTGCGGGCCGTTGCGGGTCTCCCGGGAGGGCATGCCGTCGTGGTGGTCGAAGACCACGGCCGGAATGGAGCCCGCTTCATTGAGGCTCTTGATCAGGGCCGCGCGCGGGATCCGGAAGACGCCCTGCCCGGTGCTCAGCCACATCCGGTGCGAGCCATCCTCCAGGATGCCGTGGATGGCCAGGAGCAGGGGGCCGGGGCGTTCCCCGAAAGTCTGGAAGGCGCCGTCCCGGTAGCGCCGCAGGCCCTCCGGGGTTCCGATCCAGAGGAACCCCTCGGCGTCCAGGTGCAGGGACAGGGCCCCGCTTGAGCCCAGTCCTTCCGCACGGCCCAGCCAGCGCACCGTGCTGGATTCGAGAATGCCCAGCCCCTGCGTGCGGCTCGCCAGGTACAAGGGGGCCGATCCGCCCCCCGTCATGGCGAGGGCGCCCTGGACGGCCGGGAACATCACAGGGGCGGCGCCTGGCGCGAGCTTGAGCAGGCCCTGGCGGGAGGTGGCGACCCACAGGATGTTCTGGGGATCCTCGTACAGCGACACGATGGCATCCGACGAGGGGCCCTCCGGTCGGCGGACCCGCCGGAACTGGCCTTCGTGCCGCTCGTACAGCTCGCCGTTGCGGGTGCCCACCCACAGTCCCCCGGCCCGGCGGGGCCAGATGGTGGTGATGGGACCCCCGGGGTTTCCCGGGCCCACGCGATGGACGCGCCCCTGGCGGACTTCCCCCAGGGACTGATCCCCGGTGAGGCACCAGACGGTGCCCTGGGCATCCTGGCAGACCATGAGGGCGGGCTCTTCGAGATCCGCCCCGACCACGGGGAGCGTCTGGAAAGGCACGGGGTAGAGCACGCGCAGGCCGCGGCCTTCGGTGCCGGACCAGAGGGCGCCGGAGCTGTCCTCGAGCAGGGAGAGGGGCGTCCAGCGGGAGCCGGCGGGCGCGGTGGCGGTCTCCAGGGACCCGGCCGGCGTCCGGCGGAAGAGGCCGGCCTGTTCGAGCCCGACCCACAGGCTGCCCTGCCGGTCCACCAGCAGGGAGCTGATGGCCCGGGGAGGCAGGCCCTTCGCCCAGGCCGGCGCTTCAAGCCGGCCTTCGGTGAGCGTCAGCAGGCCCTGGGAGCGGGTGCCCACCCAGATCTCCCCTTCGACGCCCGCGCCGAGGGCCGTGATGTCCGTGGAGGCCAGCGCGGCCAGGACCAGTCGCCCCCCCTGGAGACGCCACAGGCCCGACCCTGCGGTGCCCACCCAGAGCGTCCCGTTCGGGTCCTCGACGATGGCGCGGATGGCCAGCCGGGCCGCATCCGAGGGCACGGCCCGGAACCGGGCGCCGTCGAACCGGAGCAGGGGCCCCTCCTGGGGCGCCGCCCAGAGCGTGCCGCTGCGGTCCTGAAGCAGGCGCAGGATGGGCTGGTCGGGCAGGCCCTCGGCGGCGCCGAAGGCCTGGACCGCGCCGTCCTGGAACCGGTAGAGCCCCGCCTCCGAGGTGCCGATCCAGAGGCCGCCGCCGGGCCCCTCCGCCAGGCAGTGGATCTCGTTGTGCGCGAACCCGGGCACATTGAGGCGGGAGTAGTGATCGAAGGTGGCGCCATCGAAGCGGACCAGCCCTGCTTCCGTGCCGATCCACAGGAAGCCGTCCCGGGACTCGAGGAGGGCGGTGGCCGTGTCCTGGAGGAGCCCATCCTCGCTGCGCCAGATATGGCTGGCATGCGTGGCGAGGGGGCGGGCGGGATCCAGGGCGAAACCCGTGACGCTGGCCCAGAGGCATGGCAGGGCGATGACAAGACGCCGCAAGGCCCCCCGAGGGGAAGGTCGGTTTCCTGCAATCTGCGGGCACATGGAAGCTGAAGATTAGGCCATCGGGCCAGCCGGATCAACGGAGAAGGCGATAGATCATTCGGTCTAAGCGTAAGGTTCCAATCGGGATATGGGCGCCGGGAAGCCGTGGAGAGATAGTGATTCAATCCACCCCGCGGTCCTGAGGTCCCGACCGAAATCTTTGCGCGTTTCCCGAGGATTCCCTTTGCCCCGATCTTCCTGTTGCAAATCGATGGCATATATTTGGGTCCTCCATCCCCTCCTGCGTTCCGCCGCCAGCTTCCTCCACCACGAGTCGCATTCCCTGGGTGTCGCCATGAACAGGACTTGGAATTGGAACCGGACGATGGGACTTCTGGGTGGCCTGGCCTTCGCCGCGCTCCTGGTCCTGGTGGGATGCGGGAGCGGCAAGGGGGCCGCCGGGGTCACCCAGTACTACGGGAACTACCACCCGGCCGGCTGGATCGGCAACCACGCCGGGCAGGCCGTGGCGGGAGTGGATGCCTGCACCAAGTGCCATGAGATCTCTGTGCTCAAGGTCGGCAGCGGGGTGCCCACCTGCATGACCACGGGCTGCCACCACCAGACCGTTTCCGGGTGGGCCGATCCGGCCGTCCATGGGGTGCGCGCCAAGATGGCCGCGAGCCCCGTGACGGGCGGAAGCCTCGTCTCCTGCCAGATCTGCCACGGGAAGGCGTTCGCCGGCGGAGGTTCCGCCAATGCCTGCGTCACCTGCCACGGCGTCAGCGCGCCGCATCCACCGAAGCCCTGGCGCACCACGGGCGGCACCGTCTTCACCC
This sequence comes from Geothrix oryzae, assembly GCF_030295385.1. Taxonomy (GTDB): domain Bacteria; phylum Acidobacteriota; class Holophagae; order Holophagales; family Holophagaceae; genus Geothrix; species Geothrix oryzae. The sequence continues at coordinate 3,098,266 of NZ_AP027079.1, read as the reverse complement.
ACATCACCACCGATCCGTCCAATGCCGCCGTCTGCGCGCAGTGCCATTTCGCCGGATCGCCCAGCAATCCCGTCGGGCATCCCGCCACGCCCGCACCCGCAGGCACCCAGCCCGGCTGCTACAACGCGACCCTCTGCCACGGCGCCAACGCCGCGCCGCACCCCGTTCCGTTCCTGGTGGGTCAGACCGACTCCCAGCTGAACGGACACATGACCGTCACGGCGGCGGCCTTCGCCGCGGACTGCGCCAGCTGCCATGCCTATTCGGGAACTTCGCCCACGGCCTCCGCGCCGCTCTGCAATGCCTGCCACCAGCTGGCGGACCCCACCGCGGCCGGCACCAACGCCGGAACCTGCCTCTCCTGCCACGCCGGCACGGCGGGCCTGCCCAAGGGACCCGGCGGCACGGGCTTCCCCAGCATCGCCGGGGCGCACGCCAAGCACATGGCCCTGGCCACCGCGCTGAGCTGCGACACCTGCCATGCGGGCAGCGGGACGGGAACCACCACCCACTACACGAATGCCAACGCGCGCATCGGCGCGCCGGCGAGCCCCGCCAGCGTCTCGATGGACCCGATCTTCATGGCCAAGACCGGGGGCAACCCGTCCTTCAATCCATCGGCCCTCACCTGCTCCAATGTGAGCTGCCACGGCGGCCAGGTCACGCCGGGCTGGCAGAACGGCACCCTCAATTCCGCCACCCAGTGCACGGCCTGCCATGCGGTGGCCACCAGCGCCGGGACGGCGACCCAGTTCAATGACGCCTTCGGTCGCCACAGCATCGGCACCCACAACGCCACGGTGCCTGCCAACGCCATCGCCTGCACCACCTGCCACAACATGGGGAACGGTTCGCCCGGAGCCCTGGCCCACTTCAAGTATCTCAACACGGGGGCCGTGGACGGTCTCTCCACCGGGACTCCGGCGGATCAGCTGCCCAGCGGCACCATCGTTTTCGACCCCGCCATCGTCACAGCCCCCGGGACCTACACCGTCACGAGCGCCACCCAGGGCAATGGCGGCTGCGCCCTCACCTGCCACAGCCACATCCACACGGTGTCGTTCGACACCTGGACCGCCAGCGGGGCACCCCACCCCGTGCCCTTCCTGGGCAACCAGGTCGATACGCAGAACAATGGCCATCTGACGGCCACCCAGGCCACCTTCGCGGCGGATTGCGGCACCTGCCACGCCGTGTCCGGCACCTCGCCCGTGGCGGGCAGCCCCCTCTGCGCCACCTGCCATACCCTGGCCGATCCCACCGTGGCCGCCACCGGGACGGGCACCTGCCTGTCCTGCCATGTGGGCCCCTCCGGGATTCCGGCCGGTCCCACCGGCACCGCCTTCCCCAACATCGCTGGCGCCCACGCCAAGCACATGGGGCTGCCCACCGTGCTGAAGTGCGACACCTGCCACGCCGGCAGCGGGGCGGGGACGACGACCCACTACAACAACGCCAACGCCCGCGTCACGACCCCGGCGGGGCCGGCCCCGGTGAGCATGGATGCCACCTTCAACGCGCAGAGCGGCGGATCGGCCGCCTTCAATCCCACCGCGCTCACCTGCTCTGCCTCGAGCTGTCACGGCGGTCAGGTGACGCCCAACTGGCGCACCGGCACCATCGCCTCCACCTCTCAGTGCTCGCTCTGCCACGCAATCAACGGCGGCACCGCGACCTCGCAGTTCAACGACGCCGTCGGGCGCCATGCCTGGGGCACGCACGCCAGCGCCGCCACCCTGGACTGCACCCTCTGCCATGACATGACCTCCGCCAACACCAGCGGCGGGGCGGTCAACCACTTCGCCGAACTCAACACCCCCGCCGTCAGCAGCACGAACAAGCTGCCCAGCGGCACCGTCAAGTTCAAGCTCACCAACACCACCTACCCCATCACCGGGGCCGCGACCTACACGATCAGCGCCACGACTCCCGAAGGGGACGGCGGCTGCGCCCTCACCTGCCACAACCAGATCCACGACGCGGTCAACAACCACTGGAACGCCCCCAAGGGCTCCGGGATCGCACACCCCGTGCCCTTCCTGAGTACGGATGTGAGCAGCGCGGGCAACCACCACCAGACCCTGACGCTCGCCCAGTTCAACGGCGAGTGCATCAACTGCCACGATCAGAGCGGGACCACCACCAAGAGCGGGCCCGTGTGCACGGTTTGCCACACCCTCGGTTCCCCCGTGGCCGCGGGCATGACGGCGGGAACCTGCCTCTCCTGCCATGTGGGCGCCAGCTTCACTACCCAGGGCCCCACCGGCACCGCCTGGCCGAACCTGCAGGGCTCCCACCCCAAGCACCTGTCCCTGCTCACCTTCACCCGCACCTCGCCGGCCCTGCCCGCGTCGATGACGGCCTCGGCCTACCCGGATTGCGCCGCCTGCCACGCGGGCTCCGTGCCCGGGGATCCGGCCCAGACGCACTACAGCAATGCCAACAAGCGCCTGGCTTCGCCGATCACGGCCGGCCCCGCCTCAGTGGCGATCGATCCGGCGTTCAATGCGAAGAGCGGAACCGCCGGCACCACCGCCAGCGCCTCGGCCTTCACCTGCTCCAATGTGAGCTGCCACGGCGGCCAGACCACGCCCGGATGGCAGACCGGCACCCTGACCGTGAACGCCACCACCTACTGCATCGCCTGCCACAAGGTGGCTTCCACGGCCACGCAGTTCAACGACGCCACGGGCCGCCACAACAATCCGAGCCAGCACAACCAGACCTGCGACTACTGCCATGTCATGACGCAGGCCACGCCCGGGGCCCTGAACCACTTCAAGTACCTCGACACCACGGCCGTCAGCGGCGTCAGCGGTACGCCTTCCGATCAGTACCCCAGCGACACCGTGAAGTTCGGCGGCGGCGCCACCCCGGCCACGGGTGCGCTCACCTACACCGTCACCTCGGCCACGCAGGGCCGCGGCGGCTGCGCCCTCACCTGCCACGGGCAGTCGCACACCACGGCGGGCAACACCTGGAACTGATCCACCCCTCGCCTTTTCCACCACCCCCTAGGAGGTCCCATGCGACGCACCATCCTCACCGCTCTGCTGCTTGCCGGAGCGACCCTGTCCGCCGGCGATCCGGCCAAGGACCTGCCGAAGTTCCAGGGTGGCGATCTCCAGAAGTACTGGACGGATGCCTGCGCCCGCTGCCACGGCGTGAACGGCAACGGCCGCGACAACAGCGGCAAGCCCCTGCCCGATGCGGGCTTCGACTTCACCGACAGCCGCAAGGCCAACAAGAAGAAGGACAGCGATTGGGTGAAGGTCACCCTCGAGGGCAAGGACAAGATGCCGGCCTTCAAGGACAAGATGTCGGAGGCCGACGCCCAGAAGATGATCACGGAGATCGTCCGCAAGTTCGCCGCCAAGCGCTGATCCTGGAGATCCGATGACACGAAAGATCGCTCCCCTGCTCGCCTGCTCCCTCCTGGCCGGGGGAGCGCTCCACGCCGAGTCCTCCGAGTACCCGCTGGTGGTGAACCTGCCTTCGGCGGAGCGGATGCAGTACTGGGACATCGGCGTCGCCTTCACCCACCGGTTCATCCAGCCCGTGAAGGATCACGGGAAGGATGTCTACGGTCTGGATGGCTACACCTACGCGGGACTTGGCTTCGCCTTCGGCATCAAGCCGATCCCGGGGCTGAACGCCTTCATCTACCGTACGGCCGACAACAAGACCTTCACCTTCGGCCTGCAGCAGCAGGTGCTGGATCGTGAACGCATCCGCATGGCCGTCCGGGCCGAGCGCTTCGACGAGGTGGTGAAGGAGACCGTGACGCCCATCGGCCGAGTGGGCGTCTCCGGGGCCGTCCTCCAGGTGCCCACGGAGATCTTCATCACGGACGACATCATCTTCTCGATCGTGCCGGCCTACATCACGAAGACCACCACCACCGACACGGTCCTGGCGGTGCCGCCTGGGGCCACGCCCAACACCACGCCCAACACCGGCGGGGTGTTCAATGTGGGCCTGGGCCTGCGCATCAGCTTCACGGAGAAGTTCTCCTTCGTGAGCGAGTACTACCCCCGGCCGTCCAAGTTCTCCAAGGCCGCGCCCGGCGGCATCACCGACGGCACCACCTACCAGCGGGGCTTCGCCGCCGGCGTCTCCTACAAAACCTTCAAGCACCGCTTCACCCTGGTGGGCACCAATGTCCCCGGCACCACGGCGAACCAGGTCCTGAGCGGGGACTACGGCGGCGGCCCCCGGCCCTCGTCCCAGTGGTCCATCGGCTTCAATGTCACCCGCGTCTTCTGAGGTCAGCGATTCATGTCCGCTTCACCCCTTCTGGAATTCGTCGCCCGCGAGCATCCGGCCTTCGTCCACATCCCCCTCGGGCTGGTGGCGGTGCTGCCCCTGGCGATGCTGGCCTCGTTTCATCCCAAGCATGTCCGCCTGTGGACGGGCACCTCGTTTTTCCTCGCCCTCGTGGGTTGGCTGGGCAGCACGGCGGCCCTGTTCAGCGGCCTGATCTGGGGCCGCCAGATCGCCCTCATCCCCCCCAAGGGCTTCTTCCCGCTCGTGGCCACCGAGAAGCAGGTGCTGCAGCGCATCCTCCAGGTCCATGAGATGGCGGCCCTCAGCGGCTTCCTCATCGGCGGCTTCTGCGTCTGGCTCCTCTGGCGGTCCTGGCGGCAGGTGGAGGCCCACGACGGCGCCGCCCACCGGAGGCACGGCGGCCGCCGCTTCTGGGAACGCGGCGTGGGCGCGGCCCCCCTCCTGGTGGGCGTCCTGTGGCTGGCCTGCTGGGGACTCAGCGGCAAGCTGGGGGGCGTCATGGTCTTCGGAAGCGAGGAGACCAACCGGGCCGCGGCCGAGGCCGATGCCGCCAAGCATGCGGACGCCGAGGCCGACCTGCCCATCCGGGCCCTGGATTACGCGAGCCTCGAGCCCATCACTCCGGAGCCGGTGCGGAGCAAGGCCCATGGGAATCGCTGGCGGCGCATCTGGGTCACGGCCTCCGGCGCCGACGCCTACCAGGCGGGCAAGCCCCTGCCCCCGGGCGCCTATGCCGTGATGTCGACCTTTGAAGACGAGAAGGGCAAGCCCAGCCATGAGCCGGGCCCCCTCTACATGAAGGAGACGAAGGCCGATGGCAGCACGGCCTTCGCGTTCTACTGGCCCCGGGTGCCCGAGGCGCTGCGCAAGGACATGGAGAACCAGGACAGCGTCTACTGGCGGAGCCCCGATTCCCATCTCGCGGTCTGCCTTGGCTGCCACGAGAAGAAGGGGGAGGCCGCCCAGGCGCTCACGGCAGGTAGTGCTGGGGGTCCGGGAAAACGCTGATGGGGATGTTGGGCGGCTCGACGGGCTGCTCCGCGAGCATCTCGGCCATGAGGGCCGTGAGCCGGGGCAGCTCGAAGGGCTTGGGCAGGAGGCGGACCCGGGGGACCTTGGCCAGGGCCGCTTCCATGCCTTCCAGTCCCTGACCGCTGATGAGGATGAAGGGCACGGCCGAACCCGTGGCTCGGATCCGTTCCAGCAGCTCCAGACCGGTGCAGTCCGGCATGCGGTGATCGCTCAGCACCAGATCGAAGGTGCCCGCCTGCCAGGCCCGCCAGGCGACGCCGCCATCGGGCGCGGCCGTGACCTGGGCCCGGGCCAGGGTCAGGGCGTCCGCCAGCATGTCGCGCAGCAGGACCTCGTCCTCCACCACCAGGATCCGGCAGCCCACCAGGCTGTTGCGGGGCACGGAGGGGTTGGAGGGGCTGGAGGAGAGCTCGTGCGGCCCCTTCATGCGGGCCTGGGGGAGGGTGACCCGGAAGCAGGCGCCCCCGGTGGGCGCATTCTCGGCGCGAACCTGCCCGTGATGGGCCTTCACGATGCCGAAGACCATGGCCAGCCCCAGCCCCGTGCCCTTGCCCAGGTCCTTGGTGGTGACGAAGGGCTCGAAGATGTGCGGGAGGAGCTCTTCGGGGATGCCGGTGCCCGAGTCCCGGACTTCCAGGCCGACCTGGCCCGCTTCGTCCAGGAAGGTGCGCAGGCCGAGGCTTCCGCCCGTGGGCATGGCGTCGCGCGCGTTCACGGCCAGGTTCATGAGGACCTGTTCCAGCTGGACGGCATCGCCGGAGACCGGAGGCAGTTCCGGCTCGAGGGCGAGCTGGAGGCGGATGCGTCCGCCCAGCAGGCGGTCGAGGATGCTGGCCGTCTCGCTGACGAGCGCGTTCAGATCCAGGGGGCGGAGCTCCGGCCGGGACTGGTGGCTGAAGGAGAGCAGGGCCTTGGTGGTCTGAGCGCAGCGCTTGGTGGCTTCCTCGGCCCGGAGGATCCGGTTCAGGACGGGGTGGCCCTCGGGAAGCAGTTCCCGGCTGAGGTGCAGCTGGCCCAGGATTGCCGCGAGCTGGTTGTTCACATCGTGGGCGATGCCCCCCGCGAGGGTGCCCACGGTCTCCATGCGCTGGCTGTGCTCCAGCTGCCGCTGCAAGCGGGCCTGATCGGCCAGGCTCTCGCTGGCCTGGCGGAGGGCTCGGTCCAGGCTCTGGATCTCCTGGATATGGGAGGTGGTGGGCGGGGGCATCTGACCCTGCCCCAGGACCTCGGCCAGGGCGCTGAGCTCCGTGATGGGCTCCACCACCCGCCGGGCGATGCGCTCGATGCGCCAAGCCGCCAGGCCCAGGCCCAGGAGGGCCAGCCCCAGCATGCTCAGCACCCGGAAGTGGGCCGGTCCGAGCAGGTCTTCGATGGGCACGGTCAGCATGAGCTGCCAATGGATGCCGGGGAGCCCCTCGAAGGGCCGGAGCAGGCCCATGGTCGGGCGTCCCTCGGATGAGAACAGGTGAGCCCCCTCGGTCCCGGAGGCGGGCAGGGCCAACACCGCATGGGACGCGGGGAGGAGCGTGGCCAGGGGCTTGAGGAAGGCCTGGCGGCGGCTTTCCTTGGCCTCAAAAGCGGGTTCTCGGGGAAGGATCAGGGCCTGCCCCTGGGGATCCACGATCAGGCAGCGGCTTCCGGAGGTGGGTTGGGCCGCCCAGACCCGCTGGGTGAGATCGTCCAGCAGGAAATCCAGCGCGGCCACACCCCGTAGGCCCGCCGCGTCCCGGACGGGCAGCGCATAGGTGATGCCGGGGTCCTGGGTGGTGTAGAAGGCGTAGGGATCCGTCCAGATCGGCGCGTCGGCCAGGGCCCCCGCCTGGTACCAGGGGCGGGACCGGGGATCGTAGGCCATGGGCGTCCAGGGCTCGGACTGCAGCTGCCCGACGGAGTCCAGGCGGTGCCAGCGGATCCGGGCCTCCGTCCCCGCGTGGTCCAGCTCGCGGAAGGACCAGGCCCCGCCGACGCGGAGGAGGAGCAGGGAGTGGCCATCGGTCCGCGCCAGGTTGACGCTGGTGATTCCGTGCTGGGCAGCCAGCAGGGGCGTGATCAGGCGGGCGGCCTCCGCCGGGCGGGTCGGGTCGAGCACGCCCTGGAGCCACCACTCGCGGATCACGAGCCCCAGGGACTGGGAGGCCTGGAGGTCGTTCCTGACGGCTTCCTCGAGCTGGACCAGCGCGGTTTCGGCCCGGGCCCGGGCCTGGCGCTCCAGAGCCTGCTGCTGGCTCCACCAGGACAGCCCGAGGAGAAGCGCCGAGACGCCGGCCATGAGGATCAGCAGATCCGTCAGCAGCAGGCGGCGAATGGGAAGCAGGGGGCGAGGCCCCTCGAGGCGGTTCACTGGCTTCTCATCGGCCGAGCCGGGCGGAAATCTGATCTTGGTACGGTTCTACAGGGCCGCGCGCAGGGCGGCAAAAGCCTCGGGTAGGCCGGCGGGTTGCGTGCCGCCCCCCTGGGCCAGATCCTTCTTGCCGCCGCCCCGGCCGTTCAGGGCCGGGAGCATGACCTTGAAGAGGGCGCCCGCATCGTAGGAAAGGCCCGGGGAGACCGAGACCAGGGCCGCCACCTTGTCTTCGGCAACCTTGGAGGCCAGCACGATGACGGCATGGGCGTGCCGGGTGCGGACCTGGTCCATGAGCTCCCGCAGGGCGTTGCCTTCCAGGCCCTCCACGGAGGCCGTGACGAGGGTGACGCCCTTGATCTGCTCGACCTGCTCGGCCCCGCTGCCGCCGCTGGCGGCCTTCAGTTTGGCCTCCTTGAGGTCGCGCTCCAGCTGGGCGATGCGGTGGTCCTTGGCGGACAGCAGCTCGGGCAGGACCTCCCGGGCCGCATTGGCCTGCCGGGACAGGCCCTGGATCATGGCCTCGTCCGCCTGGAGCAGCTCCAGGGCCATCTCCCCGGCCACGGCCTCGATGCGGCGCACGCCGGCCGCGACCGCGCCTTCGGACAGGATCTTCACCACGCCGATTTCGCCGGTGTTCGCCACATGGGTGCCGCCGCAGAGCTCGGTGGAAAACCCAGGGACCTGCACCACGCGGACCACTTCCCCGTACTTCTCGCCGAAGAGGGCCATGGCGCCGGAGGCCAGGGCCTCCTCGATGTCCATCTCGTTCACGCGGGTGGGCACGGACTTCAGGGCCTGGCGGGAGGCGAGGCGCTCGATCTCCGCGATCTGCTCCGGCTCCAGGGGGGCGAAGTGGGTGAAGTCGAAGCGCAGCCGGTGTTCATCCACCACGCTGCCGGCCTGCTTCACATGGGTGCCGAGCACTTCGCGCAGGGCGGCATGCAGCAGGTGGGTGGCCGTGTGGTGGGCCCGGACGCGGCGCCGCCGGATGGGGTGCACCAGGGCGTTGACCGCGGTGTTCTCGAGCAGCGCGCCCGTGACGACGACCTTGTGGAGGTGCCGCTTCTGGGCGGGGGCCGTGCAATCCAGCACCTCCGCGTGGCCGCCCTCGAAGCGGAGCTGGCCCGTGTCGCCCACCTGGCCGCCGGACTGGGCATAGAAGGGCGTGCGGTCCAGGAGGACGAAGCCCTCGCCGGTGAGCTGCTTGACCCGGCGGTGGCCGGCGTCGAAGAGGGCTACCACATGGGCCTGGCTTTCGAGGTGGTCGTAGCCGGTGAAGCGCGTGGGCGGAAGCTCCGCCAGCACGGCCAGGTCCCCGGCCAGCCGGAGGTCGTGGGCCTTCATGGCGGCACGGGCCCGGGTGCGCTGGGCGCCCAGTTCCTGCTGGAAGCCGGTCAGGTCGGCGGTGATGCCGCGCTCCCGGCACCAGTCCTCCACGAGATCCACGGGGAAGCCGTAGGTGTCGTAGAGGCGGAAGATGTCGGAACCGGCCAGGGTGCCACTCGACACATCGCTGGATTCGAGGATCTTCAGGCCCGTGGACAGGGTCTGGCTGAACTGCTGCTCCTCGCGGTGGAGCGACTTCTGGATGCGGCCCAGCTCACCCAGCAGCTCCGGGTACTGGTCGCCCATGGCCTCGTAGACCGCCGGAGCCAGGTCCGCGAAGAAGAGGCCCTCGATGCCGAGCTTTCGCCCGAAGCGCAGGGCCCGGCGGATGATCTTGCGCAGCACATAGCCGCGGCCCTCGTTGCTGGGGACGACGCCGTCGAAGCACATGAAGGTTGCGGCGCGGATGTGGTCGGCGACCACCTGGGAGGCGGTGCGGTTCGCATGCTCCAGGCGGTCCTCGGGGTTCACCTTCGCGGCCTTCCAGATGGCCTCGAAGATGGGCGAGAACAGGTCGATCTCGTAGTTGGTGTCCACGCCCTGGAGGATGCTGGCGGTGCGCTCCAGGCCCATGCCGGTGTCGATGCTGGGCTTGGGCAGCGGCGACAGGACGCCCTGGGCATCGCGCTCGTACTGCATGAACACGAGGTTCCAGATCTCCATGACCCGGTCGCCCTCGCCGTTGGGCGTGGCGTCGCCGGGAATGTGGGCGCCCCGGTCGAAGTGCATCTCGGAGCACGGACCGCAGGGGCCGGTATCGCCCATCTGCCAGAAGTTGTCCTTCTTGCCGAAGCGCATGATGCGGTCCGGGCGCGCACCGGCGGCCTTCCACATCTCTTCGGCCTCCGTGTCGGCGGGCACGCCCTCGGCGCCCTCGAATACGGTGATCCAGAGCTTGTCCGGGTCCAGGTTCAGGCAGCCCTGGTCCACGGGGCCCGTGACGAACTCCCAGGCGAAGCGGATGGCATCGGCCTTGAAGTAGTCGCCGAAGCTGAAGTTGCCCAGCATCTCGAAGAAGGTGTGGTGGCGGGCCGTGAACCCCACCTGATCCAGATCGTTGTGCTTGCCGCCGGCGCGCAGGCACTTCTGGCTGGTGGTGGCGCGGCTGTAGTCGCGCTTCTCCTTGCCCAGGAACACATCCTTGAACTGGATCATGCCGGAGTTCGTCCACATCACCGTGGGGTCGTCCGCGGGGCCAATGACGGCGCTGGAGGCCACCCGGCGGTGGCCCTGGCGCTCGAAATACTGCAGGAATCGCTGACGGAGTTCAGAAGTTTTCATTTTGCGTACCTGCTAGAAAAGCGGACCACCAAGGCACCAGGACACCAAGAAGAGAAAAGCCAAGTGGTTCTTGGTGTCTTGGGGCCTTGGTGGTGAATCAATTCTAATGTCGGAAGTGTCTCATCCCGGTGAAGAAGAGCCAGACGCCGAGCTTCTGGGCGGCGGCGATGACCTCGCTGTCGCGGAGGCTGCCGCCGGGTTCCACGAAGGCGGTGACGCCATGGCCGGCGGCGACTTCAAGGCCATCCGCGAAGGGGAAGAAGGCATCGCTGCCCAGCACGGCGCCGCGGGCGCGGTCTCCGGCCTTGCGGCAGGCGATCTCCACGGAATCCACGCGGCTCATCTGGCCCGCGCCGATACCCACGGTGGCGCCGTCCTTCACCAGCACGATGGCGTTGGACTTCACGGCCTTGGCCACCCGCTGGGCCAGCATCAGGTCCTCGGCCCGGGGCTTGGCGCCGCGGCCGCTGGCTTTCACCTCCCAGTCCTCGAAGGGCACGAAGGCCTGATCGGCCCGCTGCACCAGGTAGCCGCCGCCGATGGAGCGGGTGTCCAGGCCTTCGGCGCTCTGGGGCCAGTGGTCCGGCGTCTGGAGGATGCGCAGCTGCTTCTTGGCGGCGAAGACCTCCAGGGCCTCCCCGGTGAAGGAGGGGGCCAGGATGACTTCCCAGAAGTTCTGGGCCATGACATGGGCCACCTCGATGCCCACGGGCCGGTTGAAGGCCACGATGCCCCCGAAGGCGCTGACGGGGTCGCCGGCCTGGGCGCGCATGAAGGCCTCCAGCGCGTGTGGGCCCTGACCCACGCCGCAGGGGTTGTTGTGCTTGACGATGACGCAGGCGGGCGCGGGGAACTGCCAGACCAGGCGGGCGCAGGCATCGGCATCCAGCAGGTTGTTGAAGCTCAACTCCTTCCCCTGGTGCTGCTGGCAGGCGGCCATGCCCTCCGCCTTGCGGCCGGGCTCCACATAGAAGGCCGCGGGCTGGTGGGGGTTCTCGCCGTAGCGCAGGCCCTGCTTCTGGACCAGGTTCAGGCAGAGGTGATGGGGGAGATCCGTGGACTGGCCCTGGGTCAGTTCCCGCTCCATCCATCCCGAAATGGCCGTGTCGTAGGCCGCCGTGCGGCGGAAGGCCTCCAGGGCGCAGCGGCGCCGGTCCTCGAGGTTCCAGGTGCCGGCCTTGAGCTTGTCGAGGAAGGGGCCGTACTGGGCCGGATCGGTCAGCACCGTGACCGAGGCATGGTTCTTCGAGGCGCTGCGGATCATGCTGGGACCGCCGATGTCGATCTGCTCGATGGCCTCGGCGGGCGTGACGCCCTCCCGGGCGATGGTGGCCTCGAAGGGATAGAGGTTGATCACGACCAGGTCGATGGGGTCGATGCCCTGGGACTTGGCGTCGGCCACATGGTCGGCCAGATCCCGGCGGTAGAGCAGGCCCCCGTGGATGCGGGGGTGGAGGGTCTTCACGCGGCCGTCGAAGCACTCCGGGGCGCCCGTGTAGGCCGCCACTTCGAGGGCCTCGAGCTTCGCCTCCTGCAGGGTGCGCAGGGTCCCGCCGGTGGCCAGGAGGCGCCAGCCCTGGGCCAGCAGGCCCTCCGCGAGGGGGATGAGCCCCACCTTGTCGTACACCGAGATCAATGCCGTCGGCATGCCCGCCCCCTGAACCCTTGATTTTTCCACGCCCAGGCTGCTTTCGGAAGGGTTTGGATGCCCAGGCTTGGGTTGGGCGGGATCCGGCCGAAGAGAGGGGGCAGGAGGGGTCCATGGATGTCCAGGTCGAGGTCCAGTTCACGGTCCAGCACACCCTGGCCCAGCTGAAGGCGGAGTTCGTCCAGCGGGGCCACATCCCGGCCTGGCGCACGCCGGAGGGCGGCGGGGCGCCGGACCTGTTCTTCGAGACCAAGGTCGTGAGCCTCACCCTGTCCTCGGAAAAGGACCGGCAGGCCTGGTTCGTGTTCTCCCTGGAGGCCACCGGCGAGCTCCGGAAGCGGGTCATCATCCCGAATGTGATCCCCGCCACAGTGAACCTCGACATCGCGGATCTGGAGGACTTCCTGGACTTCTGCCGGCGCTGCATGGTGGGTGCGATCGGGGGGGACTGAGCCGCTCCTTCTTTACCTGTCGGGCCGCAGGCCCCATTCTGGAAGGCCTGGAGTGGGCCCATGCCGACGATCAAGATCAACGATGTCGAACTGAGCGTGAACCCCGGCACCCTGGTGCTGGATGCCTGCCGAAAGGTGGGCATCGACATCCCGCACTACTGCTACCACCCGGCCCTCACCCCCGTGGCCACCTGCCGCATGTGCCTCGTCGAGATCAAGGGCCAGCCCAAGCTCGCCACGAGCTGCACCACCACGGTGCCCCCCGCGCCCAAGGACAATCCCGAGGCCGTGGTGATGGAGGTGCTCACCAACTCGCCCGCCGTGGCCGATGCCCGGGCCGGCGTGATGGAGTTCCTGCTCATCAACCACCCGCTCGACTGCCCCATCTGCGACCAGGCCGGCGAGTGCAAGCTCCAGGACTACTCGTACGACTACGGTAGCGGCGATTCCCGCATGGCCGAAGTGAAGCGCCGCTACCGCTACGAGGACCTGGGCGCCAAGATCGTCATCGACAAGAACCGCTGCATCCACTGCACCCGCTGCGTGCGCTTCACCCGCGAGATCAGCGGCGGCGGCGAACTCATCGTGGCCCAGCGCGGCGCGCACCTCGAAGTCACCACCTACACCGGCAAATCCATGGACCAGAACCCCTACGCCGGCAATGTGGTGGACCTGTGCCCCGTGGGCGCGCTCACCAGCCGCGACTTCCGCTTCCGCAAGCGGGTCTGGTACCTCAAGAGCGCACCTTCCATCAGCCGCCACTCGGCCCTGGGCAACCCCATCTGGATCGACCACGAGGGCAACCAGATCCACCGCTTCCGGCCGCGGCCCCTGGAGGGGAAGGACACCACCCACTTCATCAGCGATGAAGAGCGCTACGCCTACGCCCACTACAACCGCACCGGCCAGGCCCCCTCGCCCCTGCTGAAGGGCGCGCCCGCCAGCCTCGACGCCATCCGCGAGGGCCTCCAGGCTGCCGGTCCCGTGGCCGTCATCGGCCAGGGCACCTTCGGCTGCGACGCGGCCCAGCGCCTGGGCGAACTGGCCGCCTCCGCCGACCTGCGCTACGGCAGCGGGGACAAGACCATCTCCGTGGTGCTGCCCAAGTACCAGACCAGCGCGGACGGCATTCTGAACCGCCGGGGCTTCACCGAGCGGGGATTCCGCTTCGGCGCCCTCGAGGATCTCCTGGCCAAGGTGCAGCGGGGCGAGGTCAAGGCCGTGGTGATGCTGCACGACGCCGCCTTCACCAGCACCAAGGAAGCCGACCTGCTGGGCCAGATCCTCAAGGCCGCGGCCTTCAGCCTGGCGCTGGAGGTGGAGGTCTCCGACCTGGGCCGCTCGGCCACGGCCTGGCTGCCCATCACCAACTACGCCGAGGAGAGCGACTTCATCGTCAACCACGACGGGGAGCTGCGCCGCTACCAGAAGGCCCTGCAGGCCCCCAAGGGCGTCCGCACCGTGCCCGCCTGGATCAAGGACCTGGCCGCCGTTCCCGCGGCCGTCTGACCAAAGCGCGGAAGGCAGAAAAGTGCGGGCGTCCGAAGACGCCCGCTCTTTTCTGAAGGCTGAAGACTGACCCTACTTCTTCACGACCTTCGCGTCTTCCACGATGACGGCGTAGGCGTAGCCGGAGCCGAAATCCTTGTCCGTGCGGAGGGTGCCGCGCAGCGTGACCGTGTCGCCCTTGGCGACCTGTTCCGCCGAGGTGAAGGTGATGTCGTGGGTGCCCTTGGCGGCCTCGCCGCTGCCGTCCTGGAGGTGGATCCAGTTCTTGCCCATGACGCCGGCGTTGTACTTCACGACCTTGCCGCGGATGGTGACCGTCTTCTCCTTGAGGCTGCCCTTCTGGGCCCAGGCTTCAGCCACGGTGCGGGCATCCGCGCCGGTGGCCTTCTCGACCTTGCCCACTTCGACGGGCTGGGCCAGCTGGCCGTGGGGATTGGGCTGGCCCTGGGCCTGGCCCGGCATGGGCGCGGGGGCAGCCGCCGGAGCCGCACCGCCGGCCGGCGCCAGGGTGCCGAAGAAGATCTCGGTGAAGGTCTTCTTCAGGGTCTTGGATTCGAAGTCCCTCATGACCATGGCGTTGACGACGGTCACCTCGGCGCCCTTCTCGATCTTGGCCTCGGGCACCGCGGCCCACACCTCGCCCTGGGCGGTCTGGATGCGCAGGTAGCAGTAGGGGGATGCCTCGATGCGCTCGAGCAGCTTGCCCGTGATGGAGGGGCCGGCCGGGGCGGCGGGCGCTGCGGCCTGGGGCTGGGTCGGGGCGGCCACCACGGGGGCCGAGCCCTTGTTCGAATTGCAGGCGAGCGTGGCTGCGGCCACGAGGGACATGGTGAGAATGCCGCGCATGGGGGAGACTCCTGTGGGGACCGGGGCATCCCGGCAGCCAAAAGATTAAGTCTAAACCCCTATGACCGGTGACACGCCGTCAGGCCTGGGATTTTTCCCGGGCCGGGTCGTCCCAGAAGGGATAGAAGCAGTACCACTGGCTCGGGTGCTGGCGGATCAGGGTTTCCAGTCCCGCCACATAAGCCCGCATCCCCGCTTCAATTTCCGCCATGCGCTCGCCGCGGCCGCCCCGGATGTGGATGGGTTCCCCGAACCGGGCGTGGAAGCGCCGGTCTTCGTCGGTGAAGAAGAAGCTGGTGATGATGGGCGCGCCCGTCATGGCGGCCAGTTCCCAGGGCCCCCGGGGGAAGGGCACCTCCCGGCCGAAGAAGGGCATGGGCACGCCGTTCAGGCTGAAGTCGCGGTCCCCCTGCATGCCCACCAGGGCCCCCTCCCGCAGGAGCTTCACCAGGGGCAGGGTGGAGAAGCCCACGCCATCCACGGGGATGCCCACCACGCCGCCCTGGGCGCGCAGGCTCTCCCGCAGGCGCTCCACGGCCTCGAAGCGGTCGGGCTTGTAGACCGCGTGGACCTTGAGGTTCCGGGCCCGCAGCAGCACCCCGCCCAGTTCGTAGTTGCCCGCGTGGGCCGTGAGCAGGATGACCCCGCGGCCCTCTGCCCTGGCCGCGTCGAGGCGGTCCGCCCCCTCGATGCTGGCGAACTGGGCCAGGGCCTCCTCCACGGGCCTCTGTCCGTAGAAGAAGAAGTCCACCCAGGCCCGTGCGTGCTGGCGGACCATCTCCCGCGCGGTGCGCTCCACCGCCGGATGCGTGGCCCGCAGGCCCAGCACCTGGGCGGTGTTGCCGAGGATCGCCTCCAGGTACTTGGGGCGCAGTGCCATGAAGGCGTTGGCGATCTGATCGGCGGTCGCGTGGCCGGCCTCGCGCCGGGCGAAGGACCGCGCCGCGAAGTGGAACAGGGGAAACAGGGAGCCGAAGACAGCCCCGTAGACGAGCCCGAGGGCCCTGGATTCGCTCTGCATGCGGTCCTGCATGGGGTCAGGCTAGCAGGAGCCGTTCCGGGGCGGGCAGCTCGAGGAGGAAGGCGGTGCCCTGGCCCACCTGGCTTTCGATCCGGATGCTGCCCCGGTTCTGGATCACGAGGTTGCGGACGGTGGCGAGGCCGAGGCCCGTGCCCTTCGCCTTGGTGGTGAAGAAGGGCTCGAACATCCGGGCCAGGTGCTCGGGCGGTATGCCCGGGCCGTCGTCCCGCACCTCCACCAGCACCGAGCCCGGCCCGTGCTGGGCACGGATGCAGAGGTTCCCGGTCGGGCCCATGGCATCCCGGGCATTGGTCACCAGGTTCTGGAAGACCTGGTCCAGGGACTGGGGATCGGCGAAGACATGCAGGTCCCGCGACACCTGGAGATCCTGCGTCTGGTCCGGTCGCAGGAGGGCCTGGAACAGGGCCCCGCGGGACTCCATCCAGTCGGTGAAATCGAAGGCCGTGGGCGCGATGTCCTGGGCCCGCCCGGAGGCGAGGATGCGCCGCGTCATGGTGGCGGCCCGTTCCGTGGTCTCCCGCAGCACGGCCAGGTTCTCCCGCTGCACCGGGGTGCTGGTCTCCTCCAGGAGATCCACCCGGAGCCTGATGATGCCGAGGATGTTGTTCAGGTCGTGGGCGAGTCCTGCCGCCAGCCCGGCCATCATGCGCATCCGCAGGTCGCCCATGGCCTCGTGGTGGTGGGCCTCGAGTTTCCGGGTGCGCTCTTCGACGCGGCCTTCCAGGTCCTGTGAAAGCCGCTCGAGATCCAGGATCAGGAGCCCGTGCCGCAGCATCAGGACGCTGAGCAGGGCCACGCCCAGGCCCAGCAGGGCCCGCTGGGGTTCCGCGTGGGGCCGGAGGATCTGGAAGGCCGCCAGGAGCAGCACCGCCAGAGATACGGCCGAGGGGATGAACGCCTGCAGGGCCGAGGGGGCTCGCCTGGCTGCCTCGGGCTTGGCGGGGGAGGACGGGCTGAGGGCCGCCAGGGCCAAGAGGAAGTTGGCGGCCTGGTGGAGCACTTCGGACCCATGGGCCGTGTAGCCCTGGTAGTGCCCCGTGACCCGCAGCAGCGCCGAGATCGAACCGTGGCACAGGAGGGCGATCAGGGCCGCCCGCACATAGCCCTTGGCCTGGGACTGCTCGGGCAGCATGAGGCGGATTTCCTGCAGGAGCCACAGCGCCAGGACGCCGAGCGAGGCGCTGATCTGCAGGGCATACATCAGCATCACCCGCTGGGGCAGCCGGCCGACCCAGGCCATGGAGCCCATGGCCAGCCAGGCCGCGGTGAACATCGACAAGGCGATGGCCACACCGTCGAGGACGGTCCGGGCCCGGTCGCGTTTCATGCGGATCTGCTGGGGCCAGCGCAGGAACCCCGCCCCCAGCGCCAGCAGGCCGAGGATGGAGATCGCCGGACCGGCGAGGGCAGCCTGGGGGAGGTGCAGCTGGGTCGGCAGGTAGTGCAGGCCGCCCAGGGCGGCGCCCAGCCCCAGCAGACCGAAGGCGGCCGGGCCTTCGCGTCGGGCCCTCGCCCAGGCGAGCCACGCCGCCAGGAAGGCGAGGGCGTACGCCACCAGGTAGTCCAGCACCCGCGCCACTGGATGGGTGGTGTTGATCATGGGCAGGACGGCGTTCCCCGCCAGCAGGAGGATCAGGCAGGCCAGTACGCCACGGTGAGATCGCCAGGAGGCGGACAGGGGAGCTCGCACGCCTGATGGATCCGTCATCTGTCGAGTGTTCCCGGGTCTTGGAGTGCTGGCAATCCGGACCTTCCTGGGATCCCTACAGTTGTAATTAGTGTCACAGCCCGCATGTGCGGAGCGCGGGAGGGCCCGCCGGGCTACCGCCAGACATTCTGGTTGGGGTTCCGGTCGTCCATCTCCTGCCAAAGCCGTTGGAGGCTCTGGAGGCGCTCGGGATAATCCAGACTCAGGGCCTCGAGGGTGGCGTCGTCCCCCGCCTCGAAGGCCAGGGGATCCTCCAGCACCTCGGAGGGAAACTCGGTGAAGACCTGGGCCAGGAGGGTCCGGTCGAGGCCCCGGACGCTGAGGGTGCGCACTCCGGGGGTGTCCACCAGCGTCCCCCCCGACTGCAGCGGGAGCCAGCGGGCGGAGGTGGTGGTCTGTTTGCCCGTGCCGAACTTGGTGAGCCCGCCGGTTTTCAGCGCCATCTCGGGGTGGAGGGCGTTCACCAGGGTGCTCTTGCCCACCCCGCTGTGGCCCAGCAGCACCACGACCTTGTGCTGTAGGAGCTTCCGCAGCGGCTCGATCCCCTCGCCCTTGAGGGCCGCGGTCTCGTGGATGGCCACGCCCTGTTCACGCAGGGGATCCAGCTCCGGCAGGGTGTCTTTTTTCGAGGCCCGGTCCCGCTTGGTGACGAGCACGCGGAAGGTGAGCCCCGCGTCGAGGGCGAGCAGCTGGGCCCGCTCCAGGAGGCCGGGCCGCAGGGGGGGATCCACCACCGCCGCGCAGATCCAGAGTTCGTCGGCATTGGCGCAGATGAGCTGCCAGGGTTCGCGGTCATCGATCCCGCCGCGCTTGAGCAGCGTCTTCCGGGGCATCACGGCCACCACCTGGGCGGCGGGGGACCCGCCCTCGCCCCGGGGGAGGGTGGGCGCGGGGAGCCGGGGGTCGTCCGGTTCCACCGGAATGGTGGAATAGCGCACCCGGTCGCCGCAGACGAGCCGCACGCCCTTGAGCTTGCCGCCCAGGGTGGCGCGCAGCACGCTGTGGTCCTCCAGTTCCAGGTCGACCCATTGGCTGTGGCGCTGGATCAGGGTGGCTTCGGGCAGGTGCATCCAGGGGCCGGGATCGGGGAGCCGCAGCAGGGCATCGGCATCGTGGGCCTCGATGCCGGTCTCCAGCCGCTCGGCCTGGCGCTGGCGCCGCTTGCTCTCGCCCCCCCGCTCATGGGAGTAGACCTCCCGGTGGTCCATGTCCTGAGCCTCGCGGCTCTGGCCGAGGCGGAACTTCCGGTTCATGCCCTGCCTGCAAACTCGCCGGTCTCGGTACTCACCTTCACCTTCTCGCCCTCCTTGATGAAGAGGGGCACCTTGATCTCGATGCCGGTTTCCAGCTTGGCGGGCTTGGTGACATTGCCGCTGGCCGTGTCGCCGCGGGCGCCGGGTTCCGTGTAGGTGACGGCCAGCTCCACCTGGGTGGGCATCTGGAGGCCGATGGGGTTCCCGTTGAACTTCTGGATCTGCACGATGAGGCCCTCGGTGAGGTAGTCGAGGGCGTCCCCCAGGAGGTCGGGGCCCAGGGTGTGGGTCTCGTAGGTCTCCTGGTCCATGAAGTGGGAGCCGTCGCCGTCGCTGTAGAGGTAGCTGGCGGGGGCCAGGGCGAGGTCGGGTTCCTTGAACTTGTCTCCGGCCTTGAAGGTCTTGTCGAAGACGGCGCGGGTGAGCAGGTTCCGCATCTTGATGCGGACGAGGGTCTGGCCGCCCCGGGCCGTGGGGGTGGAGATTTCCACATCGAGGCAGTGGAAGGGCGTGTCCTCGAGTTCAAAGAACATCTTCCGCTTGATGGCAATGGCTTCGAGAAGGGCGGCCATGGGGACTCCAGATGGTCGAATCCTCCATTCTACCTCGCCTTTGGGAGCAGGTCCCGCGGTTAGAATGGCTCTTCCATGGCGGATCCACGAACCATCGGGCGGTACCAGATTCTGCGACCCATCGGCCAGGGTGGCATGGGGACCGTCTACCTGGCCGAGGATCCCCTGCTGAAGCGCCGGGTGGCCATCAAGGTGGTCCGCGTCACCGGCGCGGCCCGGCACCAGGCCATGCTGCGCTTCCGCCGCGAGGCCGAGATCAGCGCCCAGCTGAACCACCCGAACCTGGTGACGGTGTTCGATGTGGGGGTGGAGGAGGACCTGGGGCCCTTCCTGACCATGGAGTATGTGGAAGGCAAGAGCCTCGGCCGGCACATCAAGGACAAGGACCTGGACCTGGAAACCAGCGCAAGGGTGCTGATCCAGGCCATGCGCGCCCTGCGGGCCGCCCATCGCCGGGCCATCGTCCACCGTGATGTGAAACCCGACAACATCCTGCTCAGCGAGGAGGGGCGCGCCAAGCTCATGGACTTCGGCATCGCCCGCAGCATGGGCCACATGAGCCTGGATCCCGAAGGGCCGCTGGAGGACACCCTCCTGCTGGGCGGGGGCACCGAGGCCCTGGCCCAGACGCTGGCCCTGCGCCTCACCGCCAGCGGGGACTTCCTGGGGTCTCCGGCCTACGCGCCGCCGGAAGTGCTCAAGGGCAGCGAAGGCACCCCGGCCTCGGACCGCTACAGCTTTGCCGCCACGGCCTTCGAGCTGCTCACGGGCCAGCTGCCCCATCCCGGCGAAGGCCTGACCGCCATCATCATCCACATCCTCCAGGAGCCCGTGGCCATTCCACCGGACATGTCCCCCCGCATGGCCGGCGTGTTCCAGCGCGCCCTGTCCGTGGATCCCGAGGATCGCTACACCTCGCTGCCCGAGTTCATGGAAGAGCTGATCGACACGCTGCCAGGCCCCGTCAGCCTGCGGGCGCGGCTCTTCGCCCTGCTGGGCCACGAGGAGGACAGCACCAGCAGCGTCTCCACGGCCCGCTTCCGCATCGCCGAGCTGGGCATGGGGGACACCGGCGCGCACCCCATCGAGGCCTCCCCCCGGGGGACCCAGCCCGTGAAGATCACCCTGGCGGAGGATCCCGTGGAGACCTACCTCTCCAGCCGGCGGTCGCGGATCCAACCCCAGCCCGACGAGGTGGATTGGCTCGGCGTCCTGAAATGGGCCGCGCTGGTCTTCCTGCTGCTCCAGGTCTTCTGGTGGCTGGCGCCGGCCCTGTCGAGGTTCCAGCTCAAGTCCTGAGGTCGGCCGGGCTCCTAGGCCAGGGCGCGCATCAGCAGGAAGATCCCCCCGTTCCAGCAAGCGTGGACGAGGATGGGCGGCCAGAGGCTGCCCGTGTGGCGCAAGGCGAGGCCCAGCACGAGACCCAGGGTGGCGAGGGTGGGCAGGCCCGTGGGCTGGAGGTGGATGGCGCCGAAGACCAGGGCGGAGACCAGCAGGGCCATGCCGACGCGGCCCCGGCGGGCCAGCACGGGCAGGAGGAACCCCCGGAAGAGCAGTTCCTCGAAGAGGGGCGCCAGCCCGGCCACCACGGCGAACATGGTCAGGGCGGGGCCCCAGCCCGAAAGCCCCCGCAGCAGCTCCTGCAGGTCCCGCTGAGGGTTCTGGTCCGGCTTCAGGATCGGGGCCGAGAGAAGCGTCACCGCCAGCACCAGGGTCACGGCCAGGGCCAGGAAGGCCGCGGCCCAGCCCAGGTTCTTCAGGACCGGGCCCGGCGCCACGCGCTGCCACAGCTCGCGGAAGCGGAGGCCCTCGGCCGCGCAGAGGAGGCGTACGCCGACTCCGGCGTGGAGGAGGGTTCCCAGGGGCACGGCGGCCCAGCGCAGGCTGGGCCAGGGTAGGAGCAGGAGGGCCGCCAGGTTGCCCGCCACGAAGAAGGCCAGGAACCAGACCAGCAGGATCAGGATCGCCGCGCGGTCGGAGAGCTCCCAGGCGGGCAGGGGCCGCGCCGGCGGCTGCTTCCGCACGCTCCAAAGGTAGAGCCCCATGGCCAGGCCCCCGGCCCCGAGGAGAAAGACCATCAGGCCCAGGGCCCCCAGGCCCCCCAACCGGGTCAGCAGGGCGCTCCGGGCCTCGGCCCGCAGCGCGGCGCCCGTGCCGGGGGCTTCCCGATCCAGCAGCCTCGCTTCCAGCAGTGCGGCTGCATAGCCGCTTCCCATGCGGCGCCGGATCCCTTCGCGGCTGGCGCGGTCCGGCAGGGGGCCGGTCCCATAGGCCGCGGCAAAGGCGCCCTGGAAGGGCTTGGCCGCCTCGCCGGTGGGGGCGGCCGCCAGCCGGCGGGCCTGGTCCGACTGGTCCGCCTCGCCCAGTTCGGCCATGAGTACGGCGAGCAGGGCCCGGTCCCAGGGCTCCTTGAGCTGATGCTGAGCCTGGGTCCAGGCCTTGGGGGCGATCTTGGCGCCGGTCAGGAGGTGGGGGCCCGCCAGGACCGCTTCCAGCATCCGGCCCTGGAGGCTGGCCCGCTCTGCGGGGCGGCGCAGGGCGCTCGTCCGCACCCGCAGCGTGAACCCCACGGCCAGCATGGCGAGGAGGGCCAGGAGGGCGATCAGGGGATCGGCCCAGCGGCGGTCGGGATCCCAGGGGGCGCGGCGGTCGGAGGTCATGGGAAAAGGCTACGCGAAGGGCGGCCTTCCTGTTCGGCGGAAGCGCCAGGCGGCCCAGCGCAGGTAGATCCGGTTCAGCAGCCGGGGCAGGCCGGGGAGGGTGAACACCGGGGCGATCCAGCGCCAGCCCGGCAGGCGCCGGGCGATGGGGTGGAGCAGGTCGGCCCCGGCCCAGACCTGCCGCGTGCCCAGGTCGAGGCCGTGGATCTCCCGCTCCAGGGGGCGCCCGGCCAGCTCGGCCCCCAGGATCCGCAGCTCGGGGTCCTTCAGCGACACCACCAGCAGGGCTCCCCGCCGGTCCCGTCGGGCCAGCCACAGGGCCATGCGGCAGCAGAGGGTGCAGGCGGGATCGTAGGCGAGGAGCAGGGGCGCGGGCATCGGGACGCATGATGCCACGGGATCCGGCTATGTTGGAGGAACTGGAGGCCCCATGCCCTTTTCCCATCCCATCGAGGTGCGGTTCAGCGACCTGGACGCCATGGGCCATGTGAACAACGCCGTGGTGGTGAGCTTCATGGAGCAGGCGCGGTTCCAGTGGTGGCGCACCTTCCTGGGGGGGCGCAAGTTCCAGGAGGAGGGCTTCCTCATCGCCCGGGCCGAGGTGGACTACCGCATGCCCATCCTGCTGGGCGACGATGTCCGGGTGGAATTGCACTGCACCAAGGTGGGGAACAGCTCCTTTGAATTGAGCTACCGCCTCACCAAGGGACTCGATGGCGAGCTGTTCGCCGAAGGGAAGACCGTCCAGGTGATGCTGGACTTCGCCACCCAGCGTCCCAAGCCCCTGGCGCCCGCCACCCGCGAGTGGCTGGCGGCGCAGGACTGAGGGCTCCGCGATGCTGCTCGGCACCGCCGCCTGGGCCGAGGGCCCCGTCGAACGCCGGGCCCTCGTGGCGCGGCTGGCCTCGGGCCGCCTGGCGGACCTGAACCGCATCGAGGCCATCCGGCTGCGCAAGCTGGGCGAGACCGATCCCGAGCGTCTGGCGGAGGCGCTCGTCCCCTCGTCCCTCCGCCGCCTGCTGGAGGGGGGGCCCCGGGCCCTGACGCGGGTGCGCCAGACCCTGGCCTACGCCGAGAAATGGGAGCGCCGCGGTACGCTGCCCGAGACGCTGGCGCCGCTTCCGGAATCGGCGGACCTGCTGCCCTGTCTGCCCCGGCCCTCGGCGCTGCGCCGATCCGACGGCCTGGGCCTCGATCGCTTCGGCGTGAAGGGACCGGGCGCGGAACTGTCCGGCCCGCCCCAGCCGGGCCTGGCGGCCGTGGGCCTGGCCGGAGGCGGCATCGCCGGGTTCTGTCTGGCCCTGGAGGAGGCGGGAAGCGCGGTCCTGGGCGCCTGGATGTCGGACGAATGGCCCGGCGGGAGCCTGGAGCTGAGGGCCGAGGGGCTTCGCCGCAGCGCCCCGCTGAAGGCCTGGGAGAACCTGGAACTCCCCGCGTTGCATGCCGGCGAAGCCCTGCTGCTGCCCCTGCCGCGACTGAAGCCGCTGCCGAACCTGATGGCAGGGAGCCCCATCCAGATCACCGTTTCCCACGAGGTGCTGGTCCTCCACTGCGGACCCGACGGCCTCCACCCGACCGTCCAGTAGCCGGGGCAGGATGGTCAGGGCACGGCGCGGATCACAGGCGGATTCTGCGCCAGGGCCGTGCGGATGAGCGGGTCTAGCTGGGCCTTGAGTTGCTCGGTGGGGAGGATTAGCCCCTGAGCCTGCTTGGTCATGATGATCGCGCCGTACTTCCCGTCCGCAGCCACCCAGGGGCCCCAACCGAAGGTGCCGGTGCTGGAGTAGCGGACGACGGTGCCAGTGCCGGTGCCATCGCTGGTCTCCAGCCAGTTGCCGAGGGCGTAGTGGTAGGTCCATCCCGCCGCCTCCTGGAAGGGGCTGTAGGCCAGCGTGGTGGCGGGACCGTACCCGTCGGTGCGCTGGGCCACGATCAGCGGTGAGGGAAGGAAGAGGTGCGTTCCGTCCATCCCATTGCGCAGCTGCATCATCAGGAACCGCATGTATTCCAGGCCCGTGCACTTCAGCCCGCCCGCCGGATTCGGATTGGGGCCGTTGTTGCTGTAGATGCTGGTCCCCGCCCAGCCCATGGGGTCGTGGAGCTGCTCGGCGAAGAGCTGCGACCAGGACTTGCCAGTGGCGACTTCGGCCATGCGTGCGGCGATGCGCAGGTGAGTGCTGCCGTAGTAGAAATAGCTGCCCGGCCGGGAGGCGGTGGCGGCGAAATCGGCATAGATCTGCCGCACGGCCTCGTCGAGAGTGATGAACAGGTTGTCGGAAGCCGCGTCGTCCCCACTGATGCCGGAGGTGAAGCTGAGCAGCTGCCGCAGGGTGATGTCGCCCATGTTTCCGGTCCAGGGCTTCCCGTTGGCGTCGACCAGGAGCTCCTTGGCCTGGGTGTCAAGGCCATGGGCGAAGGCGCCGGCATTCACGAGGCGCAGGATGACGGTGCTGCTGACCCACTTGGAACCGGAGGCGACCAGCACCGAGTCCTGGTTGGTGAACCCGCCGAAGCTGCGGGAATACACGACGCCCGCAGGGGTCGCGACCTCCACGCAGAGTCCGGCGGGAAATTGGGGTTGGGCGGCCTGGATGGCTGCGGTGGCGGCCCCCCAAGGATCCCCCGCCGAGGCGGGGGCCAGGGGCGTAGCGGAGGTTCCGCCACCGCCGCAAGCGGCGAATGCCAAGAGGCAAAGGCTGATCAGGGCGTGCCGCATGGGGGCTCCAGGATGACCGTTGGACCCTGCGCGCGCTTCCGGGGTTGAGGCGCATCGACCTGGATCAGCCCTGGATCAGCCCCGCATCATCGCGGCGATGAGGAAGGCCATCTCGAGGCTCTGCGTGCCGTTGAGGCGGGGATCGCAGCCCGTTTCGTAGGCTTTGGCGAGGTCGGCTTCGGACAGCCCCTCGCTGCCGCCGGTACACTCGGTGACGGCCTCGCCCGTGAGCTCGATGTGGACGCCGCCCAGGTGCGAGCCGGCGGCCCGGTGGATCTCGAAGGCCTGACGGAGCTCCGAGAGGATGGCGCCGAAGTCCCTCGTCTTCAGTCCCGTGGCGCTCTCGGCGCCGTTGCCGTGCATGGGGTCGCAGCTCCACAGCACGGGGTGATCCGTGCCCTGGACCGCTTTCAGCAGGGGGGGGAGGGCCGCCTGGATCTTCGTCGCGCCGAAGCGCGAGATGAGGGTGATGCGGCCGGGCTCCCGCTGGGGATCGAGGTGATCCAGGAGCGCCACCAGGTGGTCCGGCGTGGCGCTGGGTCCCACCTTCACGCCGATGGGGTTGCGGATGCCCCGCAGGTATTCCAGATGCGCGCCGTCCAGCTGGCGGGTGCGCTCGCCCACCCAGAGCGTGTGGGCGCCGAGGTTGTAGTAGGCGGAGGCCTCCCCGATCCAGCGGGTGAGGGCCTCCTCATAGGGCAGCAGCAGGGCCTCATGGCTGGTGAAGAAGTCGATGCGCTCCAGCACCTCCCGCTGCACGCCGCCCAGGGCCTCCAGGAAATCGAGGGATTCGCGCACCTGGTCGAGGGTGCGGCGGTAGGCGGGCACCTCGCCGGTGCCGCCCGGCAGCTCCCAGCGCTCGGGGTGGTGCAGGTCCGCAAAGCCCCCCGCCGTGAGGGCCCGCAGATGGTTCAGCGTGGCGGAGGCGTGGAAGTAGGCCTCGAGCATGCGGCCCGGGTCGGGCCGCCGGGCCGCCTCGTCGGCCTCCAGGCCGTTGATGAGGTCGCCCCGGTAGCTGGGCAGCTCGCGGCCGCGC
The DNA here is from genome assembly GCF_030295385.1 of Geothrix oryzae. GTDB lineage: Bacteria > Acidobacteriota > Holophagae > Holophagales > Holophagaceae > Geothrix > Geothrix oryzae. Next base: position 3,072,494 of record NZ_AP027079.1, on the reverse strand, counting down.
ACCAGCTCGGTGGGCTTGCTGCGGGGCTTGGCGAACTGGCCGGCGATGCGGCCCACCCGCACCACGGGCTTGCGCCCGCCATGGGTGAGGGCCACCGACATCTGGAGCAGCACCCGCAGCTTGCCTTCGATGGCCTCGGGGAGGCAGTCCTTGAACTGCTCGGCGCAGTCGCCGCCCTGGAGCAGGAAGCGTCGGCCCGCCGCGGCCTCGGCCAGCAGGCCGCGGAGCCGGTCCACCTCCTGGGGCACCACCAGGGGGGGCATGCGGCGAAGGCGCGCGAGCACGCCTTCGAGTTCCGAAGGGTCGGTGTAGGTCGGCTGCTGCATCGCGGGGAAGCGCTGCCAGCTATGGGGATTCCAGGGGATCATCGGGCCTCGGTGGCGAAGGACCAGTCTACCTGAGCCCCCCTTGGGCCCTGCCTGGGCCCGGTCTTCCTACTTGCCGGACGGACCTTCTCCGGGTTCCGTGGCCACCGGCGTGACCCAGCGGTAGCCCTCGCCGCCCACGGTGGCGATCCAGGGGGCGCCCTGTTCCTCGCCCAGCTTGCGGCGCAGGTTGGCGATGTGGACATCCACGGTGCGGGCGCTGGGCCGGGCGTCCCGCTCCCAGGCCAGCTGCAGCAGCTCCTTGCGGCTGTGGGTCCGGCCGGCGTGGGTGATGAGGATCTCCAGCAGACGGAATTCCCGGGGCGTGAGCTCCAGCGGCTTCCCGTCCCGCCGGGCGTCCAGGCGCGGGAGGTCGAAGCGGAAGGGCCCCGACCGCAGCAGGGGCGGGCGGTCCAGCGGACGGGTCCGGCGGAGGATGGCCTTCACGCGGGCCATGAGCTCGAGCACCGAGAAGGGCTTCACCAGGTAGTCGTCGGCCCCCAGGCTCAGGCCCTGCACCCGGTCCGTCTCCTCCCCCCGGGCGGTGAGCATGAGGACCGGCACCTCGTCCTTGCCCTCCCGTAGGATCCGGAGGACCTCGAAGCCATCGAGCTGGGGCAGCATCAGGTCCAGCACGATGAGATCCGCCCGGTGGGCCGCGTGGGCCGCCAGGGCGGGCAGGCCATCGCCCACCGCCTCGACGGAATAGCCTTCGAAGCCCAGATTGTTGACGAGGAGCTGGCAGAGGGAGGGCTCGTCCTCCACCACGAGGATGTGGGTCACGGCGTCTCGCTCAAGGATCGTTGGGATCAAGATCGCGCCCTTTTCTTGGGAATACAAGTTTCAAGTCCAATAAAATTCCCAATCTCTGAAAGGCCTTCAGCTGGCCCGGATCTCCAGGAGGGCCGAGAACCCCTCGCCCGGTCCCGAGGAGAAGGTGAGGCCCCAGCCCTCCTGTTCGGCCACCTGGACCAGCAGGCTCAGGCCCAACCCCTGGCCTTCCCGCAGAAAGCCCTCCCTCCCCTGGGTGCGGAGGCGCTGGAAGGGCTTGCCGAGGGCCTTCAACTGATGGGGCTCCAGGCCTTCGCCCTCGTCGGTCACCCGGATGCAGAAGCGACGCCGGGCGCGCCAGGTCTCCAGGGTGACGCGGCCCTTGCCGTGGCCCAGGGCGTTCTCCACCAGGGTGAGCACCGCCGAACGCAGGGAGGAGAGGGGGGCCCGGCCGCTGGCCTCCGCCAGGCGGAGGTCCAGAAGGCGCCCCTCCAGCTCGAACCCGGGCCGCAGGTCATCGACGACCTCCTCGAACCAGGCGGGGGTGGCCTGCCCCGGGGGGCCGGAGGCCCCGCCGCCCCGAATCACCCGCAGGCCGGTTTCGATGATGGTGGTGAGGTGGTCCACCTCTTCGCCGATCTTCAGCAGCTCCTCGTCGGCGCGGTCCGGGCTGAGCCGGCCCAGGCGCAGGGAGTCGCAGCGGAACTTGAGGATGGCGAGGGGCGTCTTGAGGCTGTGGGTCATGGAGGCGAGGCGATCCCCATCCAGCACGGCCTTGCGCCGGGTGCGGTGGCGCAGCCAGAGGCCCAGGAGGATGGCCGCGCCCACCAGGGCGGAGATTCCCGAGATCATCCAGTACTGGTGCTTCAGCTTCCTCCGGAAGGCCTTCTGCTCGGCGTCGAAGCCGACGCCCCCCAGGTTCCAGCCATCGCCGAAGGCATTGGTCTTGGTGGCGGTGCCCAGGGGCAGGGTGGCGATGCGCTGGGGGTCGGCCTGGAGGTTGGGCTCGGCGCCCCAGGGCTGGAGCTTCAGGTCGCCCCGCTCGAGGTCGCTTTCCCGGGCCAGGCCCATGCGCAGGGTCCGGTGGGGCGCCAGGGCGATGCCCAGTTCCCGCTCCACTTCCGGCGCCCCGGGTCGCCAGCGCTTGATGACCAGCCAGCGGTCCGAGAGCAGGACCACCGTGGCCACCTTCCCGAAGTCCGGATCCTGCTCGCGGGGGGGATTCCACTCGAAGCGCTGCGCCGTTTCCGCGTGGGCCATCCAGCCCAGGTACTGCTGCACCAGGGCGGGGTCCTTGGGCCGGGCGAGCTTCTGCCCATCGCGGATCCAGAGGTTGCGTTCCTCGAAGCGGTCCAGGAGGGCCACCACCAGGGGCTGGTCCGCCAGGAACCGCCGCACATCCGGCTCGTCGCCCGTTCGGATGCTCTGGAGCACCGGCAGGCTCTTCCAGTGGCGTTCGACGGCCTCGAAATCCACCCAGTGGGCTTCCATGTAGGCTTGGCGACCCTTGTCGACCTGATCCAGGCGGTAGTACCGGGGCACGGCGATCAGCAGGGCCCCCAGGACCAGCCCCGCCAGGACGAGCAGGGCGATGCCGCTGCGCTGCTGGAGGCGCTGCCAGCGGGAGGGCCCCAGGCTGGGATGGAGGGCTCGGTAGCGGGAGGTGCGGTGGTGGTGCATGGGGGCTCGACAGGAAGGATTCCTGCCAGCTTAACGGCCGCGGGCCCGTCCGGCGATCAGCCGAGGGCCAGCATCCGCTCCAGGGGCTTCAGGGCCTTCACCCGCACGGATTCGTCCAGGCGGATCTCAGGCTTGAGGTCGCGCAGGCAGAGGTAGAGCTTCTCGAGGCTGTTGAGCTTCATGTAGGGGCAGAGGCTGCAGTTGCAGCCGCTGTCTGCCGGGGCGGGGATCAATTCCGCGTCGGGCCGCCGCTGGCGCATCTGGTGGAGAATGCCCGCCTCGGTGGCCACGATGAAGGCCCGGGCGCTGTCCTTGGCCACGAAGTTGAGCAGGGCCGCCGTGCTGCCCACGAAGTCCGCCAGCTGGCTGACCGTGGCATCGCACTCGGGGTGGGCGATGAGCTTGGCCTCGGGGTGCTGGGCCTTGAGGGCCGCCAGGCGCTTGGCCGTGAACTGCTCATGCACGATGCAGAAGCCCGGGAACAGGACCATGTCCCGGCCGGTCTGCTTCATGACCCACTTGCCCAGGTGGCGGTCCGGGGCGAAGACGATCTTGCGGTCCCTCGGCAGGCTCTCCACCACGCGCACGGCGTTGCTGCTTGTGCAGATGACGGTGCTGAGGGCCTTCACACCTGCCGAGCAGTTGATGTAGCTCACCACATCGTGATCGGGGTACTGCTTCAGCCATTGTTCGAAGTAGTCCGCTGGGCAGCGGTCCGCCAGGCTGCAGCCGGCGTCCATGTCGGGGATCACCACGGTCTTGCCAGGGTTGAGGATCTTGGCGGTCTCGGCCATGAAGTGGACACCGCAGAAGGCGATGACCTCGGCATCGGCCTTGGCGGCCTGCTGGCTGAGCTGGAGGCTGTCGCCCACAAAGTCCGCCAGGTCCTGGATCTCGGGCTCCTGGTAGTAGTGGGCCAGGAGTACCGCCCGGCGCTCGGCCTTCAGCCGCCGGATCTCGGCGGGCAGATCGATCCCCGCGGGGATGCTTTCGAGGTCGGGGACATAGGGGGCGGTCAGGTCCATGCCTTCCATTCTAGGCCTTCTCAAGGAACCGGCGGATCCGCTGACCGGGCTCCGGGTGGTCGAACACCTCGGCGAAGGCCGCCCGCTCCCAGGCGAGGGCGGCGGCCCGGACCGTCCCCGCCTGGCGGCGCCGGAGGGTCTGCAGGAGGGCCAGGGCCCGTTCCTGGACAGGAAAGCCTGTCGCCACAAGCGCGTTTGGGCTATCCTGGGCTTGGATCGCAGGGTCCAGATGGATGTGGGAATCCGATGACCGCCCCCCGGGGATGGACATCGGTCCAGGTTTATTTGGATTCATGCCTCATCGTCCAAGGGGGGGACACATGGCCAAGGCGCAGGCGTCAGAGACATCCAGCATCTCACGGCTGGATCAGGTCAAGATCAGCCAGTATTTCGGCTGCAACACCTTCAGTGAGCGCACCATGCGCGAGCGGCTCCAGAAGGATGTCTACAAGGCCTACCGCCAGGCGCTGAAGCGCGGCGAGGCCCTGTCGCCGGAGGTGGCCAAGAGCGTCGCCCTCGCCATGAAGGAGTGGGCCCTGGAGCAGGGCTGCACCCACTTCACCCACTGGTTCCTCCCCATGACCGGCGCCACCGCCGAGAAGCACGACGCCTTCATCACCTGGGACGAGCCTGGCCAGGTCATCGAGCGCTTCAGCGGCAGCCAGCTCATCCAGGGCGAGCCGGATGCCAGCTCCTTCCCCAGCGGCGGCCTGCGCGCCACCTTCGAGGCCCGCGGCTACACTGCCTGGGACCCCGCCAGCCCGGCCTTCCTGATGGAAGGGCCCCTGGGCAAGACACTCTGCATCCCCACGGCCTTCGTTGGGTATCACGGGGAGGCGCTGGACCACAAAGTGCCGCTGCTGCGCTCCATGGAGGTGGTGTCCCGGCGGGCCGTGGAGGGCCTCGCCCACTTCGGCGTCAAGGCCGAGGCGGTCATCGCCCAGTGCGGTCCCGAACAGGAGTACTTCGCGGTGGACCTGGACCTGGCCCAGCAGCGGCCCGACCTCATGTTCGCCAACCGCACCCTGCAGGGCGCCAAGCCGCCCAAGGGCCAGGAGCTGGAGGACCACTACTTCGGCAGCATCAAGGAGCGCGTGCTGGGCTTCATGCAGGAAGTGGAGCTGGAGTGCTTCAAGCTCGGCATCCCCGCCAAGACCCGGCACAACGAGGTCGCCCCCAACCAGTTCGAGATCGCGCCCATCTACGAAGCCGCCAACATCGCCAGCGACCACAACCAGCTGCTGATGGAGCTTCTGAAGTCCGTGGGCGAGCGGCACGGCCTGGCCATCCTGCTGCACGAGAAGCCCTTCGCGGGCGTCAACGGCAGCGGCAAGCATGTGAACTGGAGCCTCGCCACCGATGAGGGCCACAACCTGCTGGAACCCGGGAAGACCCCCGAGGAGAACCTGCAGTTCCTCTACTTCCTGAGCGCCACGCTGAAGGCCATCCACACCCACGGCGGCCTCCTGCGCGCCGCCATCGCCAGCGCGGGCAACGACCACCGCCTGGGCGCCAACGAGGCGCCGCCGGCCATCATGTCGGCCTTCCTGGGTGCCCAGCTCAGCCACATCCTGAACGCCATCGAGAAGGGCGATGCGGCCGATGCCTCCACCCAGCGCATCCTCGACCTGGGCATCGGCAACCTGCCCCGCATCGAGAAGGACGCCACGGACCGCAACCGCACCAGCCCCTTCGCGTTCACCGGCAACAAGTTCGAGTTCCGCGCCGTGGGCTCCAGCCAGCCCATCGCGCTGTCCCTGACCGTGATCAACGCCGCCGTGGCCGAGGCCCTGGATGACCTGAACGGCAAGCTGGATGCCGAGATCAAGGCCGGCAAGGACCACCGGGCCGCCGTGCTGACCGTGGTGCGCCAGGCCATCATCGAGACCAAGGCCATCCGCTTCGAAGGCAACGGCTATGCGGAGGAATGGAAGGTCGAGGCCGAGCGCCGCGGCCTGCCCCATGCCAAGGACACCGTGGCCGCCCTCCACATCTGGGAGAACCCCGCGTCCAAGGCCGTGTTCTCCAAGCCCGGAATCCTTTCCGAGGGCGAGCTGGAGTCGCGCGTCCACATCCGCCATGAGCAGTACCAGAAGGCCATCGCCATCGAGACCCAGGTCCTGCGCGAGATGGCGGAAACCCAGATCCTGCCATCCATCACGGCGGATCTCGGCGCCCGCGCCAAGAGCCTGGGCCGCCTGGCCGCGGCCGGCATCACCGTGCCCGAGACGCTGAAGGCCGCCCTCCAGGCCCAGGCGACGCTGGCGGGCGAGGCCCAGGCCCGGCTCACGGCCATGAAGGTCGCCCTGGCCGCCGCCGAGGCCATCGAGGACAACCACGCCCGCACCGAGGCCTTCGGAAAGAAGGTCAACGAGGCCAAGCATGCCCTCCGCGAGGTGCTGGACCACCTGGAGGAGGCCTGCGACGCCGACCTCTGGCCCCTGCCGAAGTACTGGCAGCTCTTGTCCCCGCTGCTTTAGGGGACTTTCCGTTAGGTGCAGAAACGGGCCGCATCGCGGCCCGTTTCTGCATGCGGGAGAAAGCCTACCGCCCGAAGCGGAAGACGGCGCTCACCTGGGCCCATGTGGCGGTATCGAAGCCGAAGCCGTCGCTGCCGTTCTTGTCCACGAAGATCTGGTTGAGGGTACCTTCGAGGGAGAAGTTCCGGTTGAAGGTGTAGCCACCCCCTCCGCGAATGCCGAGCTTGCCGCTCTGGCTGGCGCTGCCGCTGACGCGGAAGCCGGCCCCGTTGGTGAATTCCCAGTCATCCTTGATGCTGTTGATGGAAGCGCCGGCGATGGTGTACCAGCCCTGGTTGGGGCTCTGGAAGTTGTAGACCCAGTCCGCACCGACCTGCAGCACCTTGTAGTCGTTCTGGTTGTCCACGAAGCCGCCCCAGCCGGAGCCCGGGAGGCTGTGGTAGGTCAGCTGACCGCGGACCTGGTGGTGCGAAGTGAGATTGAAGTCGAGATGACCGCCCACATGGGCACCGAAGAACTGGTTGGTGCCCAGGCCGGACTTATCCTTCAGATCCCCGACGGGCAGGGAAAGGCCGGTCTGCAGGCCGCCGGTGATGTCCTGGGCGGCGAGGGGCAGGCCCAGAAGGGCGAGGGTGAGGGCAACGCGGTGACGCATGAAACCTCCGACAAATGCGGGCCCCAGAACGAGGCCGGTCCCAGCCTAGCGAGGATTCGTCATCGGGGCGTCATCCGAAGGGACTACCCGGGCCGCTGCTCCAGCGTGACGCCGCGCCCGCTGCGGATCCGCTGCTCGATGCGCGAGGTGCTGTGCCCGGGCAGGAAGGGGATCAGGACGAGCTTCCCGCCCCGGCCCTCCACGATCTCGCGGCCCACCACGGTCTCCGGCGTATAGTCTCCGCCCTTCACCAGGACCTCGGGCTGGAGGGCCCGGATGAGCTCCAGCGGCGTGTCCTCGTCGAACCGCACCACGGCGTCCACGCTGCGCAGGCCCAGCAGGACCGCGGCGCGGGCGGCTTCATCCTGCACGGGGCGGCCGGTTCCCTTGAGCCGCGCCACCGACGCATCGCTGTTCAGGCCCACCACCAGGAAGTCGCCCAGGGCGCGGGCATCGGCCAGGTACTGCACATGGCCGGGATGGATGAGGTCGAAGCAGCCATTGGTGAAGCAGAGCACCCTCGGCCGGGGCACGGCCGCGAGAAAGGCTTCGGGGCTTTGGAAGAAAGGGATCGGTGACGGCATCTAAGGACCAGGATAAAATGATCGGCTCGGGGATGATTCCCAGGAGAAGTCTGCCATGCCCCTCTACGAATACCGTTGTGAAGCTTGCGGCCAGGCCGAGGAGAAGCTCGAAAGCCTGTCGGCCCCCGAGGCCCATGCCTGCCCCGCCTGCGGGGTGGCCGAAGCCATGAAGCGGCAGGTGTCCGTCTCGGCGTTCGCCCTCGCCGGCGGCGGCTGGTACAAGGGCGCGGCCTCCGAACCCGCCTCGTCTGCACCCTCGTCCACATCCGGGGCCGAGGCAGCCAAGAGCGGCCATGGCTGTGCGGCCGGCGGATGCGGATGCCCCCTCGCGGGGTGAGGGCCCGGTGACCCGGGCCTCGTTTTTCCGTTGATGCGTTGACTTTCCAGGCCGTTCCGATAGCCTAGATGGTTCCGGCCCCGTGGGCCGGCGCAAGATTTCATCCGTCCGATGTTCCCCGAAGCCAGCATCCCGGTGAACCTCTCGGGCCCAGGCCCGGACAACCCGGTGCCTTCCTTGGAGGATGGTGTGCCTACCATCAATCAGTTGATCCGCCTCGGGCGGAAGACCTTCCAGAACAAGACCAAGAGCCCCGCGCTCGACGCCTGCCCGCAGAAGCGCGGCGTGTGCACCCGCGTGTTCACCACCACGCCGAAGAAGCCGAACTCGGCCCTCCGCAAGGTGGCCCGTGTGCGCCTCACCAACGGCATCGAGTGCACGACCTACATCCCGGGCGTCGGCCACAACCTGCAGGAGCACAGCATCGTGCTCATCCGCGGCGGCCGCGTGAAGGATCTGCCGGGCGTGCGCTATCACGTGGTCCGCGGCACCCTGGACGCCACCGGCGTCGCAGGCCGCAACCAGTCCCGTTCCAAGTACGGCGCCAAGCGCCCCAAGGCTGGCGCTGCGCCGGCCAAGAAGAAGTAGGGGAGGTAAAACATGGCCCGTCGTTCCGCCCCCGCCAAGCGTGAGATCCTGCCGGATCCCGTCTACAACAGCCTCACCGTGTCCAAGTTCGTGAACATCCTCATGGAGCGCGGCAAGAAGGCCACCGCCGAGCGCATCCTCTACGGAGCACTGGAAATCGTCGCCAAGAAGTCCGGCGAAGAGGCCCTCGAGGCCTTCCAGAAGGCCCTGAACAACATCAAGCCCTCTGTGGAAGTCAAGTCCCGCCGCGTGGGCGGCGCCACCTACCAGGTGCCCGTGGAGGTTCCCCAGAACCGCCGCCAGTCCCTGGCCATGCGCTGGCTGAAGACCTACTCCGCCTCCCGCGGCGAGCGCACCATGCGCGACAAGCTGGCCGGCGAGATCCTCGACGCCATGAACTTCCGTGGCGCCGCGATCAAGAAGAAGGACGATGTCCACAAGATGGCCGAAGCCAACAAGGCCTTCGCCCACTTCCGCTGGTAGCAGTCCGCCCGATCGGAAGGAGCCGCCCCTCCGGCGGCTCCTTCCGCGAAGGTCTTTGAAGCACTTCCGACTCCGATTCCGTATTGATCCTTTCAGGAGGCCGCTGTGGCCCGTCAGACCCCCCTCGAGCGCTACCGGAACATCGGCATCATGGCGCACATCGATGCCGGCAAGACCACCACGACGGAGCGCATCCTCTTCTACACCGGCAAGATCCACAAGATCGGCGAGGTGCATGAGGGTGCGGCGACCACCGACTGGATGGTGCAGGAGCAGGAGCGGGGCATCACCATCACCTCCGCCGCCATCACGGCCGCCTGGACCCCCCAGACGGGCCAGCTGAAGGGCGTGGAGCACCGCATCAACATCATCGACACCCCCGGCCACGTGGACTTCACGGCCGAGGTGGAGCGCTCCCTGCGCGTGCTGGACGGCGCCTGCGCCGTATTCTGCGCGGTGGGCGGCGTCGAGCCCCAGTCCGAGACCGTGTGGCGCCAGGCCGACAAGTACGGCGTGCCCCGCATGGCCTTCGTGAACAAGATGGACCGTCCCGGCGCGGATTTCTTCCGCGTGGTCGAGATGATGAAGACTCGCCTGAAGGCGCGTCCCATGCCGATCCAGATCCCCATCGGCGCCGAGGAGGACTTCAAGGGCGTGGTCGACCTCGTGCTGATGAAGGCCCTGACCTTCGACGAGGGCGACAAGGGCTTCAAGGTCCTCTACGGCGAGATCCCCAGCGAGCTGGTGGACACCGCCAAGGAGTGGCGCGAGAAGATGGTCGAGATGGTTGCCGAAACCGACGACTCGCTCATGGACAAGTACCTCGGCGGCGTGGAGCTGACCGAGGATGAGCTCCGCAGCGGCATCCGCAAGGGCTGCATCGACCTGACCTTCACGCCGATGATGTGCGGCTCCGCCTTCAAGAACAAGGGCGTGCAGCCCATGCTCGACGCGGTGGTGAGCTACATGCCTTCGCCCCTGGACATCCCCGCCATCAAGGGCGTCGATTCCGAGGGCAAGGAAGTCGAGCGCAAGGCCGAGGACAAGGAGCCCTTCTCCGCCCTCATCTTCAAGATCATGGCCGATCCCTTCGTGGGCTCGCTGGCCTTCATCCGCGTCTATTCCGGCGTCCTCGCCGCGGGTTCCGGCGTCTTCAACGCCGCCAAGGGCCGCCGCGAGCGCATCGGCCGCCTGCTGCAGATGCACGCCAACAAGCGTGAGGATATCGAAGAGGTCCGCACGGGCGACATCGCCGCCGCCGTGGGACTCAAGGAAGTGCTCACCGGCCAGACCATCTGCGACGAGAACCACCCCGTGATCCTCGAGTCCATGGACTTCCCGGATCCCGTGATCCAGGTGGCCATCGAGCCCAAGACCAAGGCCGACCAGGAGAAGATGGGCGTGGCCCTGAGCCGCCTGGCCCAGGAAGACCCCACCTTCAAGGTCAAGTCCGATCCCGAGACCAACCAGACGATCATCGCCGGCATGGGCGAGCTGCACCTTGAGATCATCGTCGATCGCATGATGCGCGAGTTCAAGGTCGAGGCCAATGTGGGCAAGCCCATGGTGGCCTACCGCGAGACCATCCGGAAGCGTGTGGATGCCGAGGGCAAGTTCGTCCGTCAGTCCGGCGGCCGCGGCCAGTACGGCCACGTGAAGATGTATGTCGAACCCAACGAAGCCGGCAAGGGCTACGAGTTCATCAACGACATCAAGGGCGGCGTGATCCCCAAGGAATACATCAAGCCCATCGACCAGGGCATCCAGGAGGCCATGCAGTCCGGCGTCCTCGCGGGCTACCCCTGCGTCGACATCAAGATCACCATCTACGACGGCAGCTACCACGATGTGGACTCCAACGAAATGGCGTTTAAGATCGCCGGCTCGATGGGCTTCAAGAACGGCTGCGAGAAGGCCTCCCCCGTGATCCTCGAGCCCATCATGGCCGTCGAGGTCGTGGTCCCCGAGGACTACATGGGCGATGTCATCGGCAACCTGAACAGCCGCCGTGGCCGCATCGAAAACATGGAAGACCGGGCCGGCGTCAAGGTCGTCACCGCCAAGGTGCCCCTGGCCGAGATGTTCGCCTACTCCACCACCCTGCGCGGCATGACCCAGGGCCGCGGCAACTACACCATGCAGTTCTCGCACTACGAAGAAGCACCCCGGAATGTGGCCGAAGAAATCGTGGCCAAAGTGAAGGGTTCCAAGTAGGTCGGTGTTCTCCGGGGGTTCCGTGCTTCGCACGCACCCCCGGACCCCCACCACTCGGCCTGGCGAAGCCAGTCCTCGTTGGTCATTACTCTGCCAGACATAGTAACTAGCTTTATTTGCAGTTTTAGCCCCTCTCGGGGTGAGGCCATCACTCGAGCCGCAAGGTTGCCGGGCCTCTTGATCCACCGCTTCCTCCCCCGGGAGGTCGTGCGTTCTCTCAAATAGCCGTTGAATTTCCAGCGGCTTTTGTTATGCTGATCAGCCCTGTCCCTGTCGTTGGGACGGATTTACATGGGCGGTCAGCGCCCCACGTCTATGGACGGTCGCCGTCCCAATGGAGTGAGCATGAAAGACAACATCCGCATCCGTTTGCGTGCCTTCGACCACCGTCTGCTCGATCAGAGCACCCGCGAGATCGTGGACACCGCCAAGCGCACGGGCGCCCAGGTGGCGGGACCGATTCCCCTCCCCACCCGGACGAACAAGTACACCGTCAACCGTTCCCCCCACGTGGACAAGAAGAGCCGGGACCAATTCGAGATCCGCACGCACAAGCGGCTGCTCGACATCCTGAACCCGACTCAGAACACCGTGGACACTCTCATGCGCCTGGACCTGCCCGCTGGCGTCGACGTGGAGATCAAGGTCTTCAGCCGTCAGGGCAACCGGTAGAGGGGGGAGAAAACATGTCCAAAGGAATCATCGGAAAGAAGCTGGGGATGACCCAGATCTTCAATGAGCAGGGCCAGATCGTCCCCGTGACGGTCATCCAGGCCGGCCCCTGCGTGGTCGTGCAGCGCAAGACTTCCGCGAAGGATGGCTACGAGGCCGTCCAGATCGGATTCGTCGATCCCAACGGCGGCAAGCGCGCCTCCAAGGCCGAAAAGGGCCACTGCGAGAAGCTGGGCGTCGCCCCGGTCCGCGTTCTCCGCGAGATCAAGGTCGATGCCTCCGACGCCGCCAAGCCCGGCGACAGCGTCCTGGCCAGCGCCTTCGAGGCGAAGACCAAGGTCAATGTCACCGGCATCAGCAAGGGCAAGGGCTTCGCCGGCGTCATCAAGCGGCACCACTTCGCCGGCGGCCGTGCGACCCACGGCTCCATGTTCCACCGCGCGCCTGGCTCCATCGGCCAGTCCAGCTACCCCAGCCGCGTGTTCCCGGGGATGCGTATGGCCGGCCACATGGGCGACGCCCAGGTGACCGTGCGCAACCTGGAGATCGCGAAGGTGGATGTCGAGAACAACCTGCTGCTCATCAAGGGCGCCGTCCCCGGCCCCAAGGGTGGGTACATCGTCATCAAGCAGGAGGCCTAGGATGGCAGCGTTCCAGCACCCCGTCGTCAATCTCGAGAACAAGCCCGCGGGCACTGTTGAGTTGTTGGCCGAAGTCTTCAAGCTCGAGGATGTGAACCAGCACCTGATCTGGGAAGCGGTCCGCCACTTCCTGGCCAAGCGCCGCGCCGGCACCGCCAAGACCAAGGACAAGTGGGAAGTGAGCGGCTCCGGCAAGAAGCTCTGGAAGCAGAAGGGCACCGGCCGCGCCCGCGTGGGCTCCATCCGCAGCCCGCTGTGGAAGGGCGGCGGCACCACCCACGGTCCGCACCCCCGTTCCTACGACTACGCCTTCCCCAAGAAGGCCCGCCGCGCCGCCCTGCGCAACGCGCTGTCGGCCAAGCTGGCGAGCGGCCAGATCGTGGTGGTCGAGAACTGGGATGTGACCTCCCACAAGACCAAGTCCCTGATCCAGACCCTCGGCAAGCTCGGCGTGACCGGTTCGGCGCTCCTGGTGGGCACCGAGGCCAGCGAGAAGCTCTCCATGGCCGCCGGCAACAACCCCAAGCTGCAGACGATCGAGAGCCTGGGCGTCAATGTCTATGAGCTCCTCAAGTACGACCAGGTGATCTTCTCCAAGGAAGCCGTCCTGGCCCTCCAGGAAGTGGTGAAGCCATGACCAAGATCTTCGATGTGATCCGCAAGCCCCTTCTCACCGAAAAGGGCCAGATCCTCCGGGAGAAGAACATCCAGGTGTTCGAAGTGGCCACCTGGGCCACCAAGCACCAGATCAAGGAAGCCGTGGAGCTCCTGCTCCAGTCCAAGGTGAAGGGCATCCGCACCGTGCGGATCCCCAGCCGGACCAAGCGTCTGGGCCGTTTCGTGGGGACTTCCAGCCCTCGCAAGAAGGCCTATGTCGAACTCGTCGAGGGCGCGCCCGCGTCCGAATAAGGCGACTTCATGGCGGACGGAAAAGCTTTGCCCACTATCGCCCGCCCCTTTCAACCCTGAGGCAAGAGGACAACCATGAGCATCAAGCAGCTCAAGCCCACGACCCCTGGTCAGCGCGGCATGTCCAAGTTCGGCTTCGAGGAAATCACCACGGACACGCCTGAGCGTTCGTTGATTGCCAAGAAGAACCGCACTGGCGGCCGTTCCAACACCGGCCGGATCACCACCCGCCACATCGGCGGTGGCCACAAGCGCCAGTACCGCATCATCGACTTCAAGCGCAACAAGCTCGAGGTGCCCGCCAAGGTGGCCACCATCGAGTACGATCCCAACCGCACCGCCCGCATCGCCCTGCTGGTCTATGCGGATGGCGAGAAGCGCTACATCCTGGCCCCCGACGGCCTGGAAGTGGGCCGCACCGTGGTGGCCGGCAAGAACGCCGACATCCTGGTGGGCAATGCGCTCCCCCTGCGGAACATCCCCGTGGGCAACACCGTTCACAACATCGAGATGAAGCCCGGCAAGGGCGGCCAGATTGCCCGCGCCGCCGGCACATTCGCCCAGCTCGTGGCCAAGGAAGACGATTACGCCCAGCTTCGCATGCCCTCCGGTGAGATCCGTAAGATCCACCTCGAGTGCTACGCGACCATCGGCACTGTCGGCAACCTGCAGCACGAGAACATCCAGATCGGCAAGGCCGGCCGCACCCGCTGGAAGGGCATCCGCCCGACCGTCCGCGGCGTGGTCATGAACCCCGTCGACCACCCGCACGGTGGTGGCGAGGGCCGCACCTCCGGTGGCCGTCACCCCGTGACGCCCTGGGGTCAGCCGACCCGTGGCTACAAGACCCGTGGCAACCGTCGCACGGACAAGTTCATCGTCAAGCGGATCAACTAGGAGACACGACAATGGCACGATCCCTGAAAAAAGGCCCGTTCATTGACGCCCACCTCCAGAAGAAGGTGGAAGTCGCCCAGGCGGCCAACGACAAGCGCGTGATCAAGACCTGGTCCCGCCGGTCGACGGTCGTCCCGCAGATGATCGGACTGACCCTCGCCGTGCACAACGGCAACAAGTTCATTCCCGTGTATGTCACTGAGAACATGATCGGACACAAGCTCGGCGAATTTTCGCTGACCCGCACCTTCAAGGGTCACGCCGGCAAGTCCGATTCCAAGGCGAAGGGGAAGTAGCGATGGCTGAGATCGTTTCCACCGCCACCGTTCGCCACCTGCGCGGTTCGGCCCAGAAGGCCCGCCTCGTGGTGGACCTCATCCGCGGCAAGCATGTCGGCGAGGCCCAGTGGGTGCTCGCGCAGGCCAAGAAGTACGCTGCCGCCCCCATCCGCAAGCTCCTCGATTCCGCCGTGGCCAACGCCATCGACAAGAATCCCTCCGTCAACCCGGACGAGCTTCTGGTGAAGACCGCCTTCGTGGACGAGGGCTTCCGCATGAAGCGCGTCCGCCCCGCCCCCATGGGCCGCGCCTACCGGGTCCAGAAGCGCACCTGCCACATCACCATCCAGCTCGCGTCCGCGGCCGGGGAGGAGTAGTCATGGGTCAGAAGGTCCACCCGTACGGGTTCCGCCTCATCTACCAGAAGAACTGGCACAGCAAGTGGTTCTCCAAGCGCGACTACGCCACGCTGCTCCACGAGGACATCAAGCTCCGTCGCGAACTGAAGAAGCAGCTGCACAGCCTCAACGCGATGGTTTCCAAGATCGACATCGAGCGCGCGGCCGACAAGGTCACCGTTCGCATCTACACCGCCCGCCCCGGCATCGTCATCGGCCGCAAGGGTGCTGAGATCGACAAGCTCCGCGAAGACCTGCAGAAGCGCCTGAACCGTCCCGTGTCCGTGGACATCCAGGAGATCAAGAAGCCTGAAGTGGATGCCCAGCTCGTGGCCGAGGGCGTCGCCCAGCAGCTCGAGCGCCGCATCGCCTTCCGCCGCGCCATGCGCAAGGCGGAGGAGGCTGCGATCCGCTTCGGCGCCAAGGGTTTCAAGATCAAGGTCGCCGGCCGCCTGAATGGCGCGGAGATCGCCCGGACCGAGGACTACCTCTCCGGCCAGATGCCCCTGCAGACCATCCGCGCGGGCGTTGACTACGGTTTTGCCGAGGCCCATACGACCTACGGGATCATCGGCATCAAGGTTTGGGTGAATCTGGGCGACCAGGTTGCCGAGACCGTGAAGCGCTGAGGTGAATCCATGCTGATGCCCAAGAAGGTCAAGAACCGTAAAACCCAGAAGGGCCGCACCCGCGGCGTCGCCACTCGTGGCAACGATCTCGCCTTCGGCGATTTCGGCCTCAAGGCGATGGAGCACTGCTGGCTCACCAACCGTGAGATCGAAGCCGCCCGTATCGCCATGACCCGCCACATCAAGCGCGGCGGCAAGATCTGGATCCGCATCTTCCCCGATCGTCCCACCACCTCGAAGCCCGCGGAAACCCGCATGGGCTCCGGCAAGGGGGCTCCGGACGGCTGGGTGGCGGTGATCCGCCCCGGACGCATCCTCTTCGAGATGGAGGGCGTGACCGAGGAAATCGCACGCGAGGCCCTGCGCCTGGCCCAGATGAAGCTGTCCGTGGCGTCCGAGTTCGTCAGCCGCACGCCGCCGGAGGAGTGAGAGCCATGACCAAGAAGAACCCCTTTTCCGATTTGACCGGCAAGAGCGTCGAGGAGCTGGCGCAGCTGGAGGCCGAACTGGCCGCCAAGCGCTTCACCCTCCGCTTCCAGCACGCCGTGGGCCAGGTCGAGAACACCGCCGAGATCCGCAAGACTCGCCGTGAACTCGCCCGCGTCAAGACGGCCCTGGCCACGAAGCTGGCCTAGGAGATCCCATGAGCCTCGAAAACAAGATGATTCGTAACGGCGTGGTGGTCTCCAACAAGGCCGACAAGACGGTGGTGGTGAAGGTGGAGCGCAAGTTCCAGCACCCGCTCTACCACCGCACGGTCAAGCAGACTGCCAAGTTCATGGCCCACGATGAGACCAACGCCTGCGCCATCGGCGATGTGGTCAAGATCGTGGAGACCCGCCCCCTTTCCAAGCGCAAGCGCTGGATGGTCCTTGAGATCCTCCAGAAGGCCGGCGAGTAAGGAGCTCACATGATCCAGATGGGAACCATGCTCACCGTCGCCGACAACTCCGGCGCCAAGAAGATCTGCTGCATCCTGCCCCTGGGCGGCGGTGTGGGCAAGATCGCCCAGCTTGGCGATGTCATCACCGCCTCCGTCAAGGAAGCGATCCCCGGTGGCACCGTCAAGAAGAAGGCCGTCGTCCAGGCCGTGATCGTCCGCCAGCGCAAGGCCTACCGCCGCAAGGACGGCTCCTACATCCGCTTCGACGAGAACGCCGCCGTCATCATCAAGAAGGATGGCGAGCCCGTCGGCACCCGCGTGTTCGGCCCCGTGGCCCGCGAACTGCGCGAGCGGAAGTACATGAAGATCGTCTCCCTCGCCCCTGAGGTGCTGTAATGGAAGCCACCACCACCAAGATGAAGCTCAAGAAGGGCGATCAGATCGTCGTCATCGCCGGCAAGGAGAAGGGCAAGACCGGGACCATCTCCAAGGTCAGCCCCGCCACCAACCATGTGGTCGTCGCCGGCCTGAACATGATCAAGAAGGCCACCAAGCCGAACACCCAGACCGGCGAGGGCGGCGGGATCGTGGAGAAGGAGGCCCCCATCCACGCCTCCAATGTCATGCTCCTCGACCCCAAGACCGGCAAGGGCACCCGCCACCGTTCCAAGTAAGCCGCTTCCCATCCTCCCGCTTCCGTGGGAGGATGGTCGTTCTGCCCCGTGCGCGGGGTGGAGATCCACGGCGCATCCTGCGCCATGACAACTAGAGGTTGGGGGGAAACGGGCCGGACCGCCGTCCCAAGCCCCCTCGCTCTCCCGAACCCCTGGGGCATAGCCGCCCCACGGAAATGGAGGAATCCATGACTGCCACGCAAGGCCACGCGGAGCCCCGCGTCAAGGCTCGCTACCACCAGGAGGTGGTGTCGAAGCTCAAGGAGGAGTTCGCCTTCTCTTCCGCCATGCAGGTGCCCCGCCTGCAGAAGATCGTCATCAACATGGGCGTCGGCGACGCCATCCAGAACATCAAGGTCCTGGATGTGGCCGTGGACGAGCTGACCGCCATCGCTGGCCAGAAGGCCATCGTGCGCAAGGCCAAGAAGAGCGTCGCCCAGTTCAAGCTGCGCGCCGGCATGCCCATCGCCTGCATGGTGACCCTGCGCGGTCCCCGCATGTGGGAGTTCTTCGACCGCCTGGTGACCCTGTCCCTTCCCCGCGTCCGCGATTTCCGCGGCGTGCCCACCAAGTCCTTCGACGGCCGCGGCAACTACACGCTGGGCCTGAAGGATCAGCTGATCTTCCAGGAGATCGACTATTCGCGGGTGGACAAGATGAAGGGCATGAACATCACCTTCGTGACCACCGCTGCCAACGACGCCGAAGCGCGGGCTCTGCTCGCCCACCTCGGTATGCCCTTCCGCAAATAGCCAAGGAGATCATACCGATGGCCAAGATTTCCAAAATCGTCAAGGATTCGCGCAAGCCGAAGTTCTCGACCCAGCACCGCAATCGTTGCAAGTGCTGCGGCCGTCCCCGGGGCTACATGCGCAAGTTTGAACTCTGCCGTCTGTGCTTCCGCAAGTTCGCCCTCAACGGCGAGCTCCCGGGCGTCCAGAAGTCCAGCTGGTAAGGAGAGGGGACCATGCATACCGATCCCATCGCTGACTACCTCACCCGCATCCGTAACGGCATCATGGCCGGTCACGATGCCGTGGTGGTGCCCGCCTCCAAGATCAAGGCCGGTCTCTGCGGCATCTTGAAGCAGGAAGGCTACATCCACTCCTTCAAGCAGGTGGAGCACGAGAACCGCGTCTACCTCATCGTCAACCTGAAGTATGTGAAGGATAAGGAGAATGTGATCCACGGCCTCCGCCGCGTGTCCCGTCCCGGCCTCCGCATCTACTCCGGCGCGCAGGAGATCCCCGAGGTCCACGGCGGCCTGGGCATCGCCATCCTGTCCACTCCGAAGGGTCTCCTGACGGGCAAGGACGCCAAGAAGCAGAATGTCGGCGGCGAAGTCCTCGCCCACATCTGGTAACCCATCCTGAAATGGGCGGAATCCCCGCCCTCATCTAAGGAATCAACCATGTCTCGAATCGGAAAGAAGCCCGTGACGCTGCCCAAGGGCGTGAAGGTCACAGTCACCGGGTCCGAGGCCGTCGTCGAGGGCGCCAAGGGCAAGCTCAGCTGCCCGATCCCTGCCGGGATCACGCTCGATGTCCAGGCCGACTCCGTCACGCTCACCCGCATCAACGATGAAGCCCAGAACCGGGCTTACCACGGCCTCACCCGTGCCCTTCTCGGCAACGCCGTCACCGGCGTCACCGAGGGCTGGAAGAAGGAACTGGACATCGTCGGCGTGGGCTACAAGGCCGCCATGGACGGCGCCAAGCTCCGCCTGGAGCTGGGCTACAGCCACCCCATCAACTACGAGGCCCCTGCGGGCATCCAGATGGCCGTCGAGAAGGCCACGCACATCGTCGTGAGCGGCATCGACCGGCAGCTGGTGGGCCAGGTCGCCGCCGACATCCGGAAGTTCCGCAAGCCCGAGCCTTACAAGGGCAAGGGCGTCATGTACACCGGCGAAGTCATCCGCCGCAAGGCCGGCAAGACCGGGAAGTAAGGGGAACCCATGGCGAACGACATCAACATTCGACGCGACAAGACCAAGGCCCGCATCCGCGGCCGCGTGAGCGGGACCCCCGAGCGGCCCCGCCTCACCATCTACAAGAGCCTGAAGCGGATCTATGTGCAGGCGGTGGACGACACCCAGGGCATCACCCTGGCTGCCGCCAGCAGCCTCGAGAAGGACCTCCGCGGTTCCCTGAAGAATGGCGCCAACATCGAGGCCGCCAAGGCCGTCGGTGCCAGCATCGCCGCCCGTCTCAAGGAGAAGGGCATCACCTCGGTGGTGTTCGACCGGAACGGCTACGTTTACCACGGCCGCGTCAAGGCGCTGGCTGACAGCGCCCGCGAAGCCGGGCTCCAGTTCTAGGGGATGACCATGGCGACTGCAGAGCTCAAAGACAACAAGGAAACCCGCAACTCCGAATCCGGGGAATTCAAGGACCAGGTCATTTATGTCGGCCGTGTCACCAAGGTGGTGAAGGGGGGCAAGAACTTCTCCTTCTCCGCGCTGGTGGTCGTCGGTGACGGCAATGGCAAGGTCGGCTTCGGCCTCGGCAAGGCCCTCGAAGTGCCTTCTGCCATCAAGAAGGGCATCGAGAGCGCCAAGCGCAACATGATCAAGGTCCCCCTCACCCCGAACGGCAGCCTGCCGCACCCGGTGACGGGCATCTTCGGCTCCGGCAGCGTGCTGCTGAAGCCGGCTCCCGAGGGCACCGGCATCATCGCCGGCGCCGCGGTGCGCGCCATCATGGAAGCGGCCGGCGTCCACAACGTGATGACGAAGAGCCTGGGCTCCTCCAACCCCCACAATGTGGTTCGCGCCACATTCGAGGGTCTGAAGGACCTCATGGATCCCTACACGGTCCTGACCAATCGGGGCCTGGATCAGGCGGAGGTTTAACATGTCGCAGTTCATCGGCAAGCAGGTGGTGCTGACCCTCAAGCGCTCCATCATCTGCACCACTCCCAAGCACCGTGCCTTCATGCAGACCCTCGGTCTGAAGCGGCCCGGCGACACCCGCGAATGCGAATACACCCCCAATGTCCATGGGATGGTCAAGCTGGTTCCCCATCTCATCGGCGTTCAGGTGAAGGGGTAGATCATGAAGCTCAACGAACTCCGGCCCGCAGAGGGCGCCACCAAGTCCCGCAAGCGCCTCGGCCGAGGCAAGGGCTCCGGCCTGGGCAAGACCTCCGGCCGCGGTGAAAAGGGCCAGAAGTCCCGGTCCGGCTACCGCAGCAAGCGCGGCTTCGAGGGTGGCCAGATGCCCCTCGTCCGCCGTCTGCCCAAGCGCGGCTTCACCAACATCTTCGCTCCCGAGACCAAGGAGATCACCCTCAGCCTCATCTCCATCCACTTCCAGGATGGCGAGACGGTCACGCTCGAGGCCCTCCGCGAGAAGAAGCTCGTCAACTCCCGCGTGGAGAAGATCGTGGTGCTGGCCAGCGGCGAGCTCACCGCCAAGGTGAATGTCGTTGCCGATCGGATCACCAAGGGCGCCCGGGAAGCCATCCTGGCCAAGGGCGGCACCATTCAGGAGCCCGTCGCGAAGTCTGCCGAGTAACGGCCGATGAACCGCCTCAGGAACCTCTTCGCCATCCCGGAGCTGCGCAAGCGGCTCCTCTTCACCCTGATCCTCCTGGCCATCTACCGGCTGGGCGTGCACGTTAGTGTGCCCGGGGTGAACGCCGAGAACCTGTCCGCCGCGCTCAAGCGCGGCGGCGGCGGGCTCTTCGACGTCGTTGACCTGTTCTCCGGTGGTGCGT
The DNA here is from genome assembly GCF_030295385.1 of Geothrix oryzae. Classification (GTDB taxonomy): domain Bacteria; phylum Acidobacteriota; class Holophagae; order Holophagales; family Holophagaceae; genus Geothrix; species Geothrix oryzae. Next base: position 3,051,611 of record NZ_AP027079.1, on the reverse strand, counting down.
TCAAGAAGTTCTCGGTCTTCGCCCTTGGCATCGCTCCCTACATCACGGCCAGCATCGTGCTGCAGCTGATGGGGGCCGTGGTGCCCTATCTGGAGAATCTCCAGAAGAAGGAAGGCGAGGCCGGCCGCCAGAAGATCAACCAGTGGACCCGCTATCTGACGGTGTTCCTGGCCTTCGTCCAGGGCATGGGCATCGCCTCCCTGGCCCAGAGCCAGAACGCCCCGGGTCTCGAAGTCGTGACCTCCTCGATGTCCCCGACGGCCTTCCGGCTGCTGGCGGCCTTCACGCTCTCCGTCGGCACGCTCTTCGTCATGTGGATCGGCGAGCAGATCACCGAGCGCGGCATCGGCAACGGCATCTCGCTGCTGATCTTCGCCGGCATCGTGGCGGGCCTTCCCCAGGCCGTGACGACCCTGACCGTGATGATCTCCCAGTCCCTGCGGAACGCTCCGAATGTCCCGCCCCCGGGCATCTTCATCCTGCTCATCGCGGCGATGATCGTGGTGCTGCTGGCCGTGGTACTGGTGGAGAACGCCTACCGGCGCATCCCCATCCACTACGCCCGCCGGGCCGATTCGGCCGGCATGTCCAGCCAACGCAGCTCCTACATGCCCCTGAAGCTGAACACCGCCGGCGTGATGCCCGTCATCTTCGCCAGTTCGGTGATCTTCTTTCCTGCCACCATCGCCCAGTTCACCCGCTGGGAGTGGCTGGCCAAGGTCGCGGCCTACCTCAGCCCGCAGACCCACTTCTGGATCTACACCCCGGTCTTCGTGGGCGTGGTGATCTTCTTTGCCTTCTTCTACACCAGCATCGTCTTCAATCCCGATGAGACCGCCGAGAACATGAAGCGGTCCGGGGGCTACATTCCCGGCATCCGGCCGGGCAAGGAAACCAGCATCTTCATGGACAGCATCCTGTCCAAGCTGACCTTCGTGGGCGCCATCTACCTCGCCCTCGTCTCCCTGGTGCCCCTGCTCATCACGAACAACATCCAGGGCCTCAACTTCTACTTCGGCGGCACCAGCCTGCTGATCGTGGTGGGCGTGGCCATGGACAGCGCGGCCCAGCTGGAAAGCCTGCTGGTCATGCGCCGCTATGACGGCTTCCTCGAGAAGGGCCGCATCCGCGGCCGCTCCACCCGCAGGGGTGAGGCATGAGCGGCAATGCCAACATTGTCGCGAACATCCTCCTCGGGGCCCCCGGCTCCGGGAAGGGCACCCAGGCCAAACGCCTGGTGGAAACATTCTCTTTGACTCACCTGTCAACCGGTGACATTCTGAGAGATGCCGTCTCGAAAGGGACGGAGATCGGTCTGAGGGCGAAAGCCATCATGGCCGAAGGAAAACTGGTGGACGACGACACCGTCAATGGCCTTGTCTTCGCGCGGCTGCTGGACGAGACCTCTGATGTGTTGTTCGACGGCTACCCACGAACCTTGCAACAAGCTCAAGCCCTGGAAGACTTCCTCTCCTCCAAGGGCATGGCGCTGGGTTCCGTGGTGCTGGTCGATGTCCCCCAGGAGGTGCTGGAGGCCCGTGTGGTGGGCCGGCGCGTCTGCAGCAACAATGCCTGCGGTGCCATCTACCATCTGGAATCCAAGCCCCCCAAGCAAGCCGGTGTCTGCGATCTGTGCGGAAGTCCCCTGAAGCACCGTTCCGACGACACCGCCGAAGCCTTCCAGAGCCGGATGGGCGAGTTCCACTCGACCTTCCAGCCCCTTCTGGGCTTCTACAAGCATCGGCCGAACTTCCGGAGCGTGGATGGCAATCGCGCGCCGGAGCTGGTGTTTGAATCGCTGCGTCACGTCTTCGGAGAACGCGCTTGAGCAAAGAAGAAGCCATTGAGCTCGAAGCCACAGTGGTCGAGGCCTTGCCGAACGCGGTGTTCCGGGTCGAACTCGAGAACAAACACCAGGTGCTGGCGCACATCAGTGGAAAGATGCGCAAGAACTTCATCCGCATTCTTCCCGGTGACCGGGTCCTCGTCGAGGTGACCCCTTACGACCTCACCCGTGGCCGCATCATCTACCGATTCAAGTAAACGAGAGGACACCATGAAAGTACGGCCCTCCATCAAGAAGCTGTGCGAGCACTGCAAAGTGGTCCGGCGCGAAGGCATCAACCGGATCATCTGCAAGAAGAACCCCAAGCACAAGCAGCGTCAGGGTTAAGGAGACACGATGGCACGCATCTCAGGTATTGATCTGCCCATCGGCAAGCGCATCGAGATCGCGCTCACCTACATTTTCGGCATCGGGCGCGCCAAGGCGCACAGCATCCTGACCCGCGCGAAGGTCGATTTCGGCACCAAGGTGCGGGATCTGACGGAAGACGAGGTCGGTCGCATCCGCCGCGTCATCACCGCCGAGGAGACGGTGGAGGGCGACCTCCGCAAGAACATCTCCCTCGACATCAAGCGGCTCATGGACATCGGCTGCTATCGCGGCCTGCGCCACCGGAAGGGCCTCCCCGTCCGTGGTCAGCGCACGCATACCAACGCCCGCACCCGCAAGGGCAAGCGACGCACCGTAGCCGGCAAGAAGAAGTAAGGCGAGGAGCACATGGCCAAGACTCAGACCCGGACCGCCGGTAAAAAGGTGGTCAAGAAGAAGGAAAAGAAGAACGTTCCCCATGGCGTGGCTCACGTCCAGGCGTCCTTCAACAACACGATCATCTCCATCTCCGATCCGATGGGGAACATGCTCTGCTGGGCTTCCAGCGGCAACCAGAATTTCCGCGGGACCCGCAAGGGCACGCCCTTCGCCGCCCAGGTGGCCGCCGGCATCGCTGCCGAGGCCGCCAAGGAGCAGGGCGTCCGTTCGGTCGATGTTCGCGTCAAGGGCCCCGGTGCCGGCCGTGAGAGCGCGATCCGCGCCCTCAATGCCGCAGGCATCCAGGTGACCAGCATCCGCGACGTCACCCCCATCCCCCACAACGGCTGCCGGCCGCCCAAGCGGCGCCGGGTTTAAGAGAGGAGGAGAGACATGGCACGTTACACAGACGCCGTTTGCCGCCTCTGCCGCCGCGAGGGCATGAAGCTTTACCTGAAGGGCGAGCGCTGCTTCAAGGAGAAGTGCTCGTTTGAGACCCGCAAGGGCAAGCTCCCCGGCCAGCACGGCGCGGGGAAGATCAAGAAGCCCACCGGCTACGCCCTCCAGCTTCGCGAGAAGCAGAAGGTGAAGCGCATCTACGGGGTGCTCGAGAAGCAGTTCCGTCACTACTTCGAGAAGGCCGACGCCAAGAAGGGCGTCACCGGCCACAACCTGCTCGGGTTCCTCGAGTGCCGCCTGGACAATGTGGTCTATCGCCTGGGCTTCGCGTCCAGCCGGTCCGCCGCGCGCCAGATGGTCATGCACGGTCATGTGCTGGTCGGCGGCAAGCGGGTGGACATCCCCTCCTTCCAGGTGAAGCCTGGCCAGGCGGTGGAGCTGGGCAACCGCGCCAAGGAGAACGACGGCGTCAAGTCCTCCGTCGAGACCTCCGCCGGCCGCGGCATCCCGAAGTGGCTTTCCCTGGACGCCACCGCCTTCAAGGGCCAGGTGCTTGCCGCGCCTACCCGCGAGGACATCACTCTGGACATCAACGAGCAGCTGATCGTTGAACTGTATTCCAAGTAAGGGGGCAGGATGCTGAACCTCAGCGATTTCCAGAGGCCGCGATTCGCGGAGGTGACCCCCGGGTCCCTCACCGACTCCTACGGGGAGTTCGTGGCCTACCCCTTCGAGCGTGGCTTCGCCACGACCGTCGGGCACAGCTTGCGCCGGGTGCTGCTCAGCAGCATCCAGGGCGCGGCCGTGACGAATGTCCGGATCAAGGGCGTCATGCACGAGTTCACCACCCTTCCCGGGGTCTGGGAGGACATCACCCATGTCCTTCTGAACCTCAAGGAAGTGCCCTTCAAGCTGCATAGCAGCGAGCCCCAGACGGTGACCATCTCCGCCAAGGGCGAGGGCGCGGTGACTTCCGCCGCCATCCGCTGCAACCAGAATGTGGAGGTCGTGGATCCCAACATCCACATCGCCACCCTGGGCGAGGAAGGTGAGCTGGAGATCGAGATGGTGGTCCGCCTGGGCCGCGGTTTCGTCACTGCGGACCGCAACCACGATGAGAGCCTGGGCCTCGGGTTCATCCCCATGGATGCCAACCACAGCCCCATCATCCGGGTGAACTACATCGTCGAACCCGCCCGCGTGGGCCAGAGCACCGATTACGAGAAGCTCACGCTCCAGGTCTGGACCAACGGCGCCGTCAACCCCAAGGAAGCCGTTTCCGACGCGGCCCTCATCCTGCGCGACCACTTCCTCGTGTTCGCCCGTCAGGACGAGGACTTCACCGAGATGGAGATGGGCACCGCCACCCTGGGTGCCGAAGCCGCCAACACCTGGCTGGGCAAGTCCGTCGAGGAGCTCGAGCTCTCCGTCCGGGCCAACAACTGCCTCCGCAACGCGAACATCACCACCATCGGCGAGCTGGTCCAGCGGACCGAGGCTGAGCTGATGAAAACCAAGAACTTCGGCAAGAAGTCGCTCCAGGAGATCAAGGACGAGCTCGCTCGTATCGGCCTCTCCCTCGGCATGCGGCTCGAGCAGGAAGTGTAAGGAGCCCCCATGCGTCACAACGTTTCCGGCAAGCGCCTGGGCCGCACCACCAACCAGCGCAAGGCCCTCATGAAGAACCTCGCGACCGCTCTCATCGAGAGCGAGCGCATCGAAACCACCCTCGTGAAGGCGAAGGAACTCCGCAGCTATGTGGAGCCCTTCATCACCCTCGCGAAGACGGACTCCGTGGCCAACCGCCGTCTGGCGATGGCCCGTCTCGGAAGCAAGGACGCCGTCCAGAAGCTTTTCGGCGCCGACTTCCGCAAGCGTTTCGAAAGCCGCCCCGGCGGCTACACCCGCATCCTCAAGATGGCCCACCGCCTCGGCGATGCGGCCGACATGGCCCTCATCGAGTTCGTGGACTACACCCTCCCCGAGCCCAAGGCCGAGGACGGCGAGTAGCCTGCTGCCCAACCCATGACGACGCCCCGGTCCGCCGGGGCGTCGTCATGTACGGAAAGAGGCCTCATCCCACGGTCCAGGGGACATCGGGCTTCTCCTCGGCCTCCGGGCCGGGATCCGTTCTCCGCAAACGGCGGGAGCGGGCCACCGTCACGGTGCAGGGCGCCTGGGCCGCCACCTGGCTGGAGACGCTGCCGAGCAGCGTGCGCCGCAGGGAGCTGGCGCGGGCGCCGATCAGCAGGTGATCGACGAGGTTGGCGTTCACATACTGCAGGATGGCGGCCGCGGGATCCGTCGATTCCAGCACATGGAAGCTGATGCGGCCGTCCTCCAGTTCCAGTGGCGTGGCCCAGCTCCGGAGCTCGGCCAGGCGCTGCAGGTGGATGTTCCGGCCCTGGTCGTCCAGGGTCTGATCCAGCGTGATCCGGCCCTGCTTGAGCACATTCAGGCAGGCCACGCGCGCGCCGGGCAGGGCGGGGAGCATGCGGGTCACCATGGTGCGGAGCGTCTCGGCGATGGGGGCGGCCTCGGGGGACAGGTCGATGGCCACAGCGAGGATCGGCGCGTCTCCGTCGTGCCGCACCGGCGTCTTGGCCTTGGGGATGGCGAGCTGGTGGTCCGCGAAGCGGCGCCGGAGGACCGTGGCGAAGGGATCCTGCTTCAGCTTTTCCGAGCGGGCGGTCAGGGTGATCTGATCGGGGTGCTGCAGGGCCAGGGCAAGGTGGGCGGCCGTGGGATAGCGCCAGGCCGGGTGCACTTCGAGACAGCGCAGGATGACCTCCTGCAGCCAGGCGGGGCAGTCCGGGCGCAATCGGCGCGGCGGGACGGGGTCGCGCCACAGCCGTCGCTTCAGGCCGGAGAGGCGCTGCGGGTCTCCGAAGGGGCGCACGCCGGTCAGGAAGAAATACATCAGCACGCCCAGGGCGAACTGGTCGCTCCGGGGATCCCGGCGCAGACCCAGCACCTGCTCCGGGGCCATGTAGGGCGCGGTGCCGTACGGGAGGCGGAACTCTTCGCCCATCAGGTCCGGCAATTCGTCGTGGTGGGAGAGGCCGAAGTCCACCAGCACCAGGTCGCCCGTGGGGCGGGTGAGCAGGTTGGAGGGCTTCACATCGAGGTGGATGACATGCTGCCGGTGGAGGTCGTCCAGGGCCACGGCGATGCGGGTGCCCAGGGCCGCGACCTCTTCCCAGGGCAGGGGCAGGTGCTCCAGCCTGGGCAGCAGCGAGGGGCCGGGAATCCGCTCCATGACGAGGTAGGGCTGGAGCCCGGCATCGCCTTGGGCGATGAAGCGGGGCACATGGAGGCCCGCTAGCCGCGGAAGAATCATCCGCTCCATCTCGAAGCCGACGATGGCGGCGGGATCCACGCCTTCGCTGAGTACGGGCAGCTTCACCAGCAAGGGGAAGCCCAGGTCGGGCCGGGATGCGGTCCAGAGCTCCGCCATGCCGCCCCGATGGAGGCGCTCCCCGATGAGGAAGCCATCCAGGGTGAGGCCGGGCCTGATCCGCATGGGCGCCATGGTTCAGTGTCCCTTCAGGAGGCGGGCCGCGAGGGCCGGCGGGAGGCCGGCGTCCAGGATGGCGGTCGCGGCGGCCTGGACATCGTAGGGCACGCGCAGATGCGTGATCTCGGACCGGGTGGTGTCCAGCAGGGCATAGGCGGCGGCCGGATTGCCGTCCCGCGATTGGCCCACCGCGCCCACCACGGTCAGCCAGCGGCGATGGCGGGGCAGGGGGATGGGAACGCCCGGGACGGGATCGAAGGAGACCAGTTGTCCGGTGGCGGTGATCCCGTGAAGGGCGGGCAGATGGGTGTGGCCGCAGAAGACGGTTTGGGAGCGGCTGGCTTCCAGGGCGCGCCGGGCATCCCGTCCCTCGCGGATGTAGATCCAGGGCGGGTAGGTCTGGGGGCTGGCATGGACATAGAGGCGGGTTTCGTCCTCGAAGCGCAGGGGCAGGCTCGACAGGAACTCCCGCGCCTCGGGGCCCAGCTGGCCGCGGGTCCAGGCCATGGCCGTCTCGGCATCCGGGACCATGGATTCGCGCTCCTCCGCCACGGCCTGGTCGTGATTGCCCGCCACGGCAATGGCCCCGCGCGCCGTTTCCGCCATGAGCAGATCCAGGACCGCGTTCGGTTCGGCGCCGTAGCCCACATAGTCGCCCAGGAACACGAGGCGGTCCGCGCCGGCCGAGCGGGCATGGACCAGGCAGGCCTCGAGCGCGCGCCGGTTGGCGTGGATGTCGGCCAGGAGGGCGATGCGCATGGGCGTTCCGGAGGCTGGGGCTGGTTCCCATGATAGGGGGTCGCGGGCCTCCGGGGGTCGGGACCAGGGCGGAAGGGGCGGAGGTTCCCGCCGAGGGTGATCCGCTCGAGGGCCATCGGGGTCGTTTGAGGGCGACCCGCCGGAAATATGCTACGAGCGGCACGGCGGATCCGAGGATGGGGGCGAGTAGATAAAAATCGACCTTCAAAGACGAGTTGAAGGTCGTGAAGAATCAGCAACCGAGCGGTTCTTGCCGGTCGAAGAGAAAGGTTCACTCCCGGTAGGAAGCTGCTTGACCCGCCGGGGCGGAAGGCGTTAGCTAGGTGCAGCCAATCCATCCAACCAGTTCCGCACGATGGTCCGTCCATCGCGGTTTCCATAACGCATCAGCTTCGCCGTATCCGGTCTGGAATCCTCCAGGCAAGTCGCCCAACCCATCCGGCCCTCGCCGAGCCGGCATCCAGAAGGGGGAGATGAAAGTTCCACATTCGATGTGTCGCACGGCTCGACTGCGCAGGATTCCTGAGCATCCAGGTTCAACGAAAGGAACTTCCAAGGAGGCAACACGACATGGCAATCGCAACTGAACAAGTCGCAACGAGGACCCCACTCACCAAGGAAGAACGCATGGTGATCGTGGCATCGTCCGTGGGGACGGTGTTCGAGTGGTACGACTTCTACCTCTATGCAACCCTGGCCCCCTTCTTCGCGACCCTCTTCTTCCCCAAGGGAAACGACACGGCGGCCCTGCTCTCGGCCTTCGCGGCCTATGCCGCGGGCTTCCTGGTGCGCCCCTTCGGTGCGCTGGTGTTCGGGCGCATCGGCGACCTGATCGGCCGCAAGTACACCTTCCTCGTGACCATCGTCGTGATGGGCCTCTCCACCTTCGGCGTCGGCCTCCTGCCGACCTTCTCCTCCATCGGCTGGTGGGCCCCGATCATCATGGTCACCCTTCGCCTCATGCAGGGCCTGGCCCTGGGCGGTGAGTACGGCGGAGCAGCCACCTATGTGGCGGAGCACTCTGCCCACGACCGCCGCGGCTACAACACCAGCTGGATCCAGACCACGGCCACCGTGGGCTTCTTCCTGTGCCTCGGCATCATCCTCTCCTGCCGCGCGGCCCTGACCAAGGAGGCCTTCGCGACCTGGGGCTGGCGCATCCCCTTCTGGATGTCCATCTTCCTCCTCGGCGTGTCCGTCTGGATCCGCCTGAAGCTGCACGAATCCCCCGTCTTCACCAAGATGAAGGCCGAAGGGAAGACCTCCAAGGCTCCCCTGAGCGACAGCTTCCTGAAGTACCCCAACAACAAGTACGCGCTGCTGGCCCTTCTCGGCGCCACGGCGGGCCAGGGCGTGGTGTGGTACACCGGCCAGTTCTACGCGCTCTTCTTCATGCAGATCACGCTGAAGCTGGATTACCAGACCACCTATATGCTCATCGGCGCCTCCCTGCTGCTGGGCACGCCGTTCTTCATCTTCTTCGGCTGGCTGTCGGACAAGATCGGCCGCCTGAAGATCATCCTGGCGGGCTGCCTCATCGCCGCCCTCACCTTCTTCCCCCTGTTCAAGGCCCTCACCCACTATGTGAATCCCGCCCTGGAGACCTTCCAGAACACCACGGTCATCACCGTGGCCGGCGATCCCAAGGACGAGACCTTCAACCTCTTCGTCGGGCCTTGGAGCAAGTTCTCCGAGCTGGACCGGGTGAACGACTTCTTCGGCAAGCAGGGCCTCAACTTCACCAAGGTCGCACCTGAGCCCGGGAAGAAGGTCGTCGCCAGCATCCAGGGCAAGAATCCCACCACTGGGGAAGTCACCACCACCCGCGTCGAGGGCTGGAGCGCGGCCTCGGAAGGGGCCCTCAAGAAGGCCCTGACGGACCTCGGCTATCCCAAGGAAGCCGACAAGTCCAAGGTCAACTACCCCATGACCCTGTTGATCCTGTTCATCTTCCTCATCTACGTGACCATGGTCTACGGGCCCATCGCGGCCTTCCTGGTGGAGCTCTTCCCCACCAACATCCGCTACACCTCCATGTCGCTGCCCTACCACATCGGCAACGGCTGGTTCGGCGGCATGCTGCCCCTCATCGCGACGGCCATCGTGGCCCTGAAGGGCAACATCTACTATGGGCTCTGGTATCCCATCATCGTGGCCCTCATGACGGTGGTGATCGGCTTCCTCTTCCTCAAGGAAACCAAGGACCGGGATATCAGCACCTATCAGCACTGAAGGTCCGCTGCCCGCTCGATCTGAGGTTGAGTGGGCCCGTTCACCCGGCGGATGGCATCCCATCCGCCGGGTTTTCCCACTCACCACCCAAGCTCTTTCGCCAAGGAGTCCTTTGATGTCCCAGGACCTCTTTCCCGTGAAGCCCGACATCCGGGAGCGGGCGCACATCAAAACCATGGAGGAGTACCAGCGCCTCTACCGCCTGTCCCTGGACAATCCGGAATGGTTCTGGGGCGAGCAGGCGAAGATGCTCACTTGGTTCCACCCCTGGCAGTCCGTCTTCGACGCCGACTACAAGGAGGTGGACTTCTCCTGGTTCATGGGCGGGCGCATCAACGCCTCCTTCAACTGCATCGACCGGCACCTGCCCCACCTGGGGGACAAGACCGCCATCATCTGGGCCCAGGATGAGCCGGGCGTCTACACCCACATCACCTACCGCGACCTCAAGCACAATGTCGCCCGCGTGGCCAATGTCCTGCTGCACAACGGCGTGAAGAAGGGCGACCGGGTCTGCATCTACCTCACGATGATCCCGGAGCTCGTCTACACCATGCTGGCCTGCGCCCGGATCGGCGCCGTCCACTCGGTGGTGTTCGGCGGCTTCTCCGCGGAGTCCCTGCGCGACCGCATCGTGGACGCCCGCTGCAAGGTGGTGGTGACGGCCAACGAGGGGCTGCGCGGTGGCAAGAAGGTGCCCCTCAAGCGCACCGTGGACCGCGCCATCGAAGGCATGTCCCTGGTGGAGTGCGTGCTGGTGGCTCGCCGGACCGACAGCGAGGTGCCCATGCAACCGGGCCGGGACCTGTGGCTGGACGAGGAGACGGCCAAGCAGCGCTCCACCTGCACCAACGAGTGGATGGGCGCCGAGGACCCGCTCTTCATCCTCTACACCTCCGGCAGCACCGGGAAGCCCAAGGGCCTGCTGCACACCACGGGCGGCTACCTGACCTACGCGGCCTTCACCCACAAGCTGGTCTTCGACTACCACCCCGAGGACATCTACTTCTGCGCGGCCGACATCGGCTGGGTGACGGGGCACAGCTACATCGTCTATGGGCCCCTGGCCAACGGGGCCACCACTGTCATCTTTGAATCCACGCCCCTCTACCCCGATCCGGGCCGCTACTGGCAGATCATCGACGACCTGGGCGTGAGCATCTTCTACACCGCGCCCACGGCCCTGCGGGCCCTGGCCCAGGCGGGCGACGACTGGATCAAGAAGTACAGCCGCAAGTCGCTCCGCATCCTCGGTACCGTGGGTGAGCCCATCAATCCCGAGGTGTGGCGCTGGTATCACGATGTGGTGGGTGATGCCCGCTGTACCGTCGTGGACACCTGGTGGCAGACGGAGACCGGTGGCATCCTCATCACGCCCCTGCCCGGTGTGACGCCCACCAAGCCGGGTTCGGCCACGCTGCCCTTCTTCGGGGTGAAGCCCGTCATCGTGGACCCGGCCACGGGCATTCCCATCGAGGGCAACGATGTCTCCGGCGCCCTCTGCCTCGGGGCCCCGTGGCCCGGCCAGGCCCGCACGGTGCATGGCGATCATAAGCGGTTCCGGGAGACCTACTTCACCCAGTACCCGGGCTACTATTTCACAGGCGACGGGGCTCGCCGCGACGAGGACGGCTACTACTGGATCACGGGCCGCATCGACGATGTGATCAATGTGTCCGGCCACCGGCTGGGCACGGCCGAGGTGGAAAGCGCCCTGGTGGCCCACGAGGCCGTGGCCGAGGCGGCCGTGGTGGGCTACCCGCACCCCATCAAGGGCCAGGGCATCTACTGCTATGTCCTCCTGAACTCCGGGTTCTCCGAGGGCAACCAGGACCAGCTCATCGGCGCCCTCAAGGAGCAGGTGCGACAGGCCATCGGCGCCTTCGCCGCCCCGGATGTCATCCACATCGCGGCCGGCCTGCCCAAGACCCGCAGCGGCAAGATCATGCGCCGCATCCTGCGCAAGATCGCGTCGGCCGAGTACGACGGCATGGGTGACATCTCCACCCTGGCCGAACCGGATGTGGTCAACAAGCTCATCGAGGAGCACCAGAAAAGTCAGCATTGATGCCTTCCGGGGGTTCTCCTCGCCACGCATGCGTGGCGAGGAGCTAGCGGTGCGCGATGCGCACACCCTCGGGCCCCCGCGCAAAAGCCCGGCAGAGCCGGGCTTTTGCTTTTCCGGTCCGCTTGGCTCGGCTACAGCTGCAGATCCCGCACGAACGCCCGGACCAGCGCCTCGAAGCGGCCGGCGGCGGCGGCTCCGGCCTCGAGCACTTCCTGGTGGGTGAGGGCCTGGGGAAGGATGCCGGCGGCCATGTTGCACAGGCAGGAGATCCCGGCCACGCGCATCCCCTCGTGCCGGGCCACGATGGCCTCGGGCACGGTACTCATGCCCACGGCATCTGCGCCCAGGACGCGGAAGGCGCGGATTTCGGCGGGTGTTTCGTAGCTGGGGCCCGTCAATCCCAGGTAGACGCCCTGGCGGAGGGTCTGGCCGAGGCCGGCGGCGCAGGCCGCGAGGCGCTGGCGGAAGGCCGGGTCGTAGACCGCCGTCATGTCCGGGAAGCGGGGGCCGGGTTCCACATTGGGTCCGATGAGGGGGTTGGTGCCGAAGAGGTTGATGTGGTCGGTGAGGGCCATGAGCTCGCCCACGCCGAATTCGGGATTGAGGGCTCCCGCGGCGTTCGTCAGCAGCACCGCCTTCGCGCCCAGCCGTCCGTAGAGGCGCATGGGCGTGACGACGAGGGACATGGGATGGCCCTCGTAGAAGTGGAAGCGGCCCGCCTGGAGCACCACCTTCCGACCTTCGAATTCGCAGAAGACGAGCTTGCCGCCGTGGCCCGCCACGGTGGGCGCCGGGAAACCGGGCAGATCCGTGAAGGGAATGCTCACGCCAGCCCGGGCCTCGGCGCTGTCGGCCAGGGCCCCCAGGCCGGAGCCGAGGACGATGGCGAGGTCAGGCACAAAGGGCGCCCGGGCCTGAAGGGCCTGGAGGGCGGCGGAGGCGGTCATGGCGGCTCCTGGATCGGGGCTAGAGGCTCGGCGTGAAACTCACGGTCACGGACACATCCGGTTGGATGGCCGCGGGGCTCTTCAACCGGACCCGGACCGGGTGGTAGAAGGGCGCCGTGTTGGCGACGGGAAGCGTGAGGGCCGCCGTCGAGCCACCGGCTCCCGTGAAGGAGAAGGTCCGGCCGAGCTGGGGCAGGTCCAGGTCGATCTGGCTGGCCGCATCCAGGGCGGGCGAGATGGCCACGGAGAGGATGTAGCGCTTGTCGGCGCTCAGGCTGAAGCCGCTGTAGAACACCTCGCCCTCGGAGGCGTTCGGGTAGCTTCCGCGCACCTGCATGGCCTTGGCCATGCTGAGGGTGAAGGGGGCCAGCGGGGTGGTCAGGGCGTTGGGATCCGTGCCCCAGCTGGAGACGAACACCGCGGTGGCCCCGGTGGTGGGCCGCGGCCAGGGCACGCCGAAGGGCGCGGTCAGGGTCGTGAGGGTGGCATCGGTGAAGATGGTGACGAGATCCGCGGGTTCCCCGAGGTTCTTGGATTCCTTGAGCCGGGTGAGCTGGTTGTAGATGTTGAGGGGCTCGGTGTCGCGGCCCGTGGCATCGGTGGCGCCGTTGGTGAAGCCGGCGGGGGCCTGGAAGAACCGGGCGGCCGCGAGGGGGTTGATGCTGTTGGTCCAGGTGGTGGGGTTGCCGGGGCTGGCCACGCTGCTGGCCTTGAGGATGATCTCCCAGGCGAGGGCGCGGATGGCCGGCGCGGAATAGGGCGAGAGTTGCGCGGCGCTGAGGCCGGTGATGTTCCGGATGTCGACCGCGGGCGCGGCCAGGGCGGTGCCCTGGGTGTCCGCCAGGTAGGGGGTCTTCAGGACATTGGCGGCCATGGCCTCGGCCAGCCCTTCGATGCGGGCCATGTCGGGGCTCAGGTCCGTTAGGGCGGCGGCCACGGGGAACAGGGGCGCGAGCGGGGTGGAGAAGGTGCGGGCGTTGTTGCCGGCCCAGAGCAGGCTCCGGCCGAGGAGGGGCAGGATCACCCCTTCGTCGAAGGCATCATCGTTGGCCGGCCCGCCCTGGATCGATCCGAAGTAATGGAGGCTGGACAGGTAGGCATCGAAGGCCAGGGGGTAGACCGTGCGGTCGTATTCGATGAAGGAGCCGCGCGCCGACGAGACGCCAGGGGCGTAGTGGAGATCCAGCGTGGCGCCGGGGGTGGCCGTGCCGTACACGCCCTTGAAGCTGGCGACGGTATCGCCGATGGCGAGGACGCGGCTGCCCGTGCCGGTGCTGCGACCGGCCAGGGTCGTCTCGTCCACGGGGCTGCCGGCGGCGGTGGCCACGAGGCTGCCGCGGTCATAGGTCGGATTGACCAGCCACCACTTGTCCGAGAGGCCCACGGTGAAATTGACGATGCCATCCCCGGCGGGGACGGAGGCGGGGGTGGGGTTGCCCGCGGGGGCGGTGCCGTCGAAGGCCTTCCGCATGGCGTAGCGGTACCGATCGGACTGGGGGGTGGCGCTGGCGATGCCGGCGGGATCCCCGATGAGGTTGACGGAATGGCCGCCCCCGCCATCGAAGGTGCTCATCAGCTCGACCATCAGGGGCTTGTCCTTGGGGACCGCCAGGAGGTAGAGCCCGTTGGCGTCCGTAAACCCCGAGCTCTTGAGGAGCCAGACCGGAGTCTTGGTGACGCCGTCCGGACCGAGCTGGTCATTGAGCTGGTAGACGCGGATCAGCACGCCCCGGGCGGGCTTCGTCTGCAGGTTCGCCGCCACGGAACTGTCCACCAGGCCGGTGGGAACGCCGTTGGCGTCGTTGGCCAGGGGCACCCTCGCATAGGTGACGGTGCCGGCGATGTTCACGCTATTGGCCGATGCGGCGTCCTCCTTCTTCTTTCCTCCGCAGGCCAGCGCCACGGCCAGAAGGGCAACGGCCCCCAGGGCCCGGAGGGAAGCTCGGTACAACGGCATGACCACCTCAAAACGGCGAAAGGATCAAGTCTAGCATGGCGCCCAGAGCCGATCCCGCGCCGGGATGGGGGCAGGCGCTTCCTTCCAGTGCCGCGGGCGGGGTGGAAGTTCAGCGCCGCGCGCCGGCTCCGATCAGGGTGTTCTGGGCGGCGAGTTCGGAGGAGATCTCCTCTTCGTCGTTGAGGACCGGCAGGGGGTTCCGCTGGAGCCCGTCGACCTTGAGCTCGAAGTGGAGGTGGGGCCCCGTGGCGTTCCCGGTCCGGCCGACTTCCGCGATCTTCTGGCCCCGGCGGACGATGTCGCCTTCCTGGACCAGGTTCAGCTTGTGGTGGGCATACAGGGTGGCAACCCCATTGCCGTGATCGACCACCACATAGTTGCCGTACTGCTTGTGCCGGCCGGCCATGATCACCTGCCCGTCGAGGGCGGCGAAGACGGCGGCGCCGACGGGGGCGGTCAGGTCGATGCCCCGGTGGCGACCCTTGTAGCGAACCCGCTTCTTGCGCTGGTTCTTCACGCGCACGGTCTTGGTGCGCATCCGGGGGCCCCAGGCGGAGCTGATCGTCCGGGTCTCCACGGGCCAGAGCAGGTCCAGGCGTTCCGGATCGGCGGGGGCGAAGGTGGGCAGCAGGGCCTTCAACTCGGCCTCGCTGACCGGGGGGAGGACGGACTGCATGCGGGCGAGGAGCTGCGAGGGCGTTCCGGGGGTCTGGTGGGTCTCGCTGTGGGCGGAGGCCACGGGGCCCAGGGTCGGGACCGCGGCCCGCACCTGATAGGGCAGGAGCCGCTCGAGGTGCGGCATGGGGGCGGGGGAGACGACCGGGGAGACCGGCAGGGCCGCCAGGGCGGGCCGGGAAACGAGCGCCGGAGCAGCCGGGGCCTCCGCGGGCACGGCTTCCGCGAGGGCGGGCGCCGCCGACCGGGGGGCCGGCACCTTCAGGCGATCTCCGACGGCGAGCCTGCCGAGGTTCCGGCCGGGATTCAGGGCCTTCAACTCCGCCAGGCTCAAGCCGGTGGCTCGGGCGACCGCCGCAGCGGTCTCGCCCTTGCGCATCACATGCACCGAACCCTCTTCCAGGCGGGCTGCCTGGCGGGCGACGGGTCGCGGGGAGGTCTTCTTGGAGGTCCGTTTCGGAGCGGCCTGAAGGCCGAGGCTGAGGGACGCGAGAACGAGGGTCAGGGCGGCAAGACGCATGGGGGTAACTCCCGGCTGGAACGGAAAAGCCTGCTTCGCTAGGCCTCCTTGGGGGGGTCGTGACCCCGGGTCAGTGATGAATAGGAACAGTCAAGACTCATCCTACCGGGTCGAGGCGGCCTTGAACATGCAAATGTTTTCCAACTGGCTCGGGAGCCCGCCCCGATGTGGGGAGGGTCGAGGGGAGAGGGACCTGGAATGCCCGACCTGGCAGGTCCGGCTCAGGGCGCCCAGGGGCATCCCTCCCAGGGCAGGGTGACGGTGCCCCGGCGCCCCCCCTCCTTCCGGAGGAGCCGGGCCGGGCCGACGGCCATGCCGTGGCTCACGGCCTTGAGCATGTCGTAGAGCACCAGCAAACCCACGGTGACGCCGGCCAGGGCTTCCATCTCGATGCCCGTCCGGCCCTCGCAGCTCACGGACACCCGGAGCCAGGCGCGACGGGTGGCGGGGTCCCAGTGGTGGGCCACCTCCACGGCTTCGATGGCCAGGGGGTGGGCCAGGGGGATCAGGTCCGAGGTGCGCTTGACCCCCCCCACCGCGCCGATGCGGGCCACGGACCAGGGGTCGCCCTTGGGGCCGCCGCCCCTGGACAAGGCCTCGGCCGCCGGGGCATCCAGTTCCAGGTAGCCGGCCGCCACGGCCATCCGCCGGGTCACGGCCTTGGCGGAGACATCCACCATCTGGGGGCGGCCTTCGGGATCGAGGTGCGTGAGTTCAGCCATGCCGGCTCCTGATCGAGGAGGAAGGCCGCAGCCTCAGGCTTCGCCTGAGGCTGCGGCAGGGGATCCCGGGGGGGACATGAGCAGGCGGTCCCCCCGGGACAGCATCACTCACTCCAGGCCAGGAGGATGTCCCTCAGGGCGGCCGTGTCCGGCGCATAGGCCCGGGGGCCGCAGGCGGCCAGGGCCTCCTCGGGGTAGAAGCCGTGGCCCACGGCCAGGCTGGGCACCCCGGCGGCCTTGGCCATGTCCAGGTCGAAGGGGGTGTCGCCCACCATGAGGATGTCCTCGGCGGCGAGGCCCGTTCGGGTCTGCATCAGCTGCAGGGACTCAGGATGAGGCTTGCCGTGGGTGACATCGTCGGGGGTGATGATGGGGTCGAAGTAGGCCTCCCAGCCCCACCGGGCCATCTGGCGCAGGAGGGGGGCTGTCCGCTTGGAGGTGGCCACGCCCATGCGCTGGCCCCTGGCCCGGAGCTCGTCCAGCAGCTCGGGAATGCCCTCGAAGGGCTGGAGCAGGTGCTCGTGTTCGAGGTGGCCGAAGCTGCGGTAGGCCTTCAGGACGGTGTCGTTGTCCAGGCCCAGCGGGCCGAAGGTGTTCCGGATGCCGGCCTCCACGGGCAGGCCGACATACTTCAGCCATTCGGCCATGACGGATCGGGGCTGGCCCAGGGCATCCAGAGCGTGGGCCATGCCGGCCTCGATGAGGGGGCGGCTGTCCACCAGCGTGCCGTCGAAGTCCCAGGCGATGAGTTTCAAAGAGGCCTCCACCTCTCCATGATGGCAGACCGTGCGGCAGGGCTTGGCCCTGCCGCACGGTGGGGGACTCCGGGGGGGCTTCGCGAGCGTCAGCGAGCAGGCGGTCCCCCCCCCGGACCGCGTCAGGCCGAAGGCAGGTGCAGGGCCTGGATGAAGGTGGCCTCGGTGGCCTTCCGCAACTCCTCGAGGACCGGGGCCGGAACCGGGGAGTCCACCGAGAGCACCACCATGGCCTCGCCCTTCCGCTCGCGGCGGCCCAGGTTCATGAACGCGATGTTGATGTCGTGCTGGCCCAGCACGGTGCCGATCTTCCCGATCATGCCGGGGCGGTCGGCGTAGCTCAGCAGGAGCATGTGCTCCTCGGGCATGAAGTCCATGGCGTAATCGCGGAGCCCCACGATGCGGGGGGTGCCTTCGAAGAGCGTGCCGGACACGGTCCGGGCGCCGCCCGGGCCCTCCAGGGTCAGGGTCACCAGGTTGGAGAAGGCCCCGCCCAGGGTGGACTTGCGCTCCTCCACGACCAGGCCCATGCGTTCGGCCACGAGGCCCGCGTTGACCATGTTCACGGGCTGGTCCGCCACGCGGCCCAGGAGGGCAGCCAGGCCGCTCACCGTGAGCGGGGAGCAGTCGAGGTGGGCGATGGCGCCGCTGAACCCGAAGGTGACCCGGTCCAGGTTGCCCTTCATGAGCTGGAGGCCGAACTCGCCGAGGACGGCCATGAGCTTGAAGTAGGGACGCATCTGGTCCATGACGGCCGGATCGAAGCGCGGCAGGTTCACGGCGTTCTCCAGGGGGGCGCGGTCCAGGTAGGCGAGGATCTCCTTCGACACATCGATGGCCACATTGACCTGGGCCTCCTGGGTGTTGGCCCCCAGGTGCGGCGTCACCACCAGGCGCTCCTGGGCGATGAGGGCCTTGAGCACCTCGGATTTGGGAGGCTCCTCGGACCACACATCCACGGCCGCCAGGCTCACCTGGCCGGACTGGAGGGCCGCCAGCAGGGCCGGTTCGTCCAGGATGCCGCCCCGGGCCACATTGAGGAGGATGATGCCCTCCTTCATGAGGGCCAGCTGATCGGGGCCGATCATGCCCCTGGTCTCCTCGTTCAGGGGCGTGTGCACCGTGAGGATGTCGCAGCTGCGGCAGAGGTCGGCGAGATCCACCAGGCGCACCCCCAGGTCATGGGCCCGCTTGGCGCTGATGTAGGGATCGCAGCCCAGCACCTCGCACTCGAAGGCCTTGAGCCGCGTGGCCACCCGGCCGCCCACCTTGCCCAGGCCGATGACGCCCGCGACCTTGCCCTTCAACTCGACGCCGGTGAACTTCGCCCGCTTCCACTCGCCGCCCTTCAGGCTGGCGTTGGCCGCAGGCACATGCCGGCAGGCGGACAGCAGGAGGGCCAGGGTGTGCTCGGCCGCGCTGTTGGTGTTGCCGAAGGGGGCATTCACCACGATCACGCCCTTGGAACTGGCGTAGTCCACATCCACATTGTCGATGCCGACGCCGGCCCGGGCCACGATCTTCAGGTTCGTGGCGGCGTCCAGCAGGGCCCTGTCCACGGTGGTGCCGCTGCGGGTGATGATGGCGTCGTACTCGCCGATGCAGGCATGGAGGGCCTCGATGGACAGGCCCAGCCGGACATCGAGGCTGATGCGCGGATCCTCCCTCAGGAGGGCTAGACCCTCGCCGGTCACCTCGTCGGTCACGATGATCTTCATGGCGTCCCCCGTCGGGTTCGGATCCAAGTCGGCGTAAAGGGAATCCCTCACCATAGCGGCGAGGGCCTCATGGGACAAGGACGGTTCGGGGGAGGCCGGGCCTATTTCTTGTAGATGCCGGCGCCGAAGATCAGGCCGTCCCAGACCTCGATGTAGCTGGCCTTGGTTTCCTTCTTGCCCGTCTTGGGGTTCAGGTACTTGTACTCGTGCCAACCCTTGCCCTTGGTCTTGGCCAGCTTGATTCGTTCCTGCATGTACTCCACGCCATCGGGGTCCTTCGCCTTCGACTGGTCGGCGCCCACGAACCTCGCCCCCATGCCGTGAGCAAGGTTCTTTCCATCCATGGTGTTGACGAAGACATAGAGCTCACCGCCATGTTTGCGCAGCGAGCCGTCGGGCCGGGTGATCTCCTTGCAGGCGGCGTCCTTGCCGTGGGTCTTGGCATAGGCGATGGCCTCCTTCACCAGGGCTTCCGCCTCGGCGGGAGTGGCGTTCTGGGCGGCCATGGGCATGCAGATCACGGGAAGGCAGAGCAGGGCGGCGAGGTTCGGTCGCATGGGTCCTCCTTGGATGAGATTCATCTTTCGGCAGGATTCTATGGAAGGTTGAAGGATGTCGGCGGGTCCCCCGGGAGGATTGCCCGTCCCCTATGCGGGGGGGGGCTAGATCCGAAACAGGGGGGGGGCGGGCCTATTTCTTGTAGATGCCGGCGCCGAAGATCAGGCCGTCCCAGACCTCGATGTAGCTGGTCTTGGGCTCCTTCTTCCCATCCTTGGGATTCATGTATTTGTAGTCGTGCCAGCCCTTGCCCTTGGTCTTGGCCAGCTTGACGCGGTCTTCGACGAAGGCGACGCCGTCCGGGTCCTTGGCCTTCATCTGGTTGACCCCGACCTTCGAGGCCCCCTGGCCGTGGGCGAGCACCTTCCCGTCCATGTCGTAGACGAAGACATAGAGTTCGCCGCCGTGCTTGTGGAACCGGCCACCGATTCGGGTGATCTCCTTGAAGGCCGCCTCCCGGCCATTGGCCTTGGCGAAGGCGATGGCCTCCTTCACGAGGCCTTCCGTTTCGGCGGGGGTGGCCTCCTGGGCGGCCAGGGTCAGGCAGAGGGCGGGGAGGAGGAGGGCGGAGAGGAAGCGGCGGTTCATGACTGCTCCTTGGAAGGATGCGATCTCTTTCGGCCGGATCCGCTGAATCTTGATTGTGGCGTCTAGAGCTCCTGGTCGGGGAGGGGCTCGGGGTCCGTGCCGAACACGCCTTCCCACCGGGCCACGACCACGCTGGCGAGGCCGTTGCCGATGACATTGACCGTGGTGCGGGCCATGTCCATGATCTCGTCCACGGCCAACAGCATGGCGATGCCCGCCTCGCCCGGCAGGCCGAAGCTGCCGCAGGTGGCGGCGATGATGACCAGGGTGGCCCGGGGCACGCCGGCCACGCCCTTGCTGGTGAGCATGAAGGTGAACACCATGAGCAGCTGCTGGCCCAGGCTCATGTGGATGCCGGCCGCCTGGGCGATGGTGAGGCTGGCCAGCACCAGATACAGGGTGGAGCCGTCCAGGTTGAAGCTGTAGCCCGTGGGGATGACGAAGCTGGCCACCTGGCGCGGGACGCCGAAGCGCACCACTTCCTCCAGGAGCTTGGGCAGGGCGGCCTCGCTGCTGGCGGTGCTGAAGGCGGTCAGGGCCGGGTCCTTGATGGCCTTCACGAAGCCGAGGACGCGGATGCCCGCGAGCCAGGCCACGGGCACGAAGACCAGGACGAACAGCAGGGTCAGGGCAAGGTAGAGGCTGCCCACCAGGAGGCTGTACTGCTTGAGGAGGTGGAACACGGCGGGCCAGCCCTTGATCACGGCGCCGTTGACGGTGTGCCCTGCCGCCATGTGGCTCACATTGTAGGCCA
This sequence comes from Geothrix oryzae, assembly GCF_030295385.1. Lineage (GTDB taxonomy): Bacteria > Acidobacteriota > Holophagae > Holophagales > Holophagaceae > Geothrix > Geothrix oryzae. Next base: position 3,030,849 of record NZ_AP027079.1, on the reverse strand, counting down.
TGGCGCCGAAGACCCCGAGGGGCGTGAGCTTCATGACGAAGTCCGTGTACTTGAACATGGTCTGGGCCACGCCATCGAAGAAGGCGAGCACGGGCTTGCCGCGCTCGCCCACCTTGGTGAGGGCGATGCCGAAGATGGTCGCGAAGATCACCACGGGGAGGATGTCCCCCTCCGCCGCATGCTGGATGAGGTTCGACGGGAACATGTGGAGGGCGATCTCCCAGCCCGTTTTCGCCTTGACCGCTGCCACCGCCGCGTGGGCGCCCATGTCCATGGGCAGGTGGGCGCCGGGCTTCAGCCAGTTGGCCACGCCCAGGCCGATGAACAGGGCCAGGGTGGTGACGACTTCGAAATAGATGAGGGCTTTCGCACCCATGCGGCCCACGGCCCGGATGTCACCGGTTTGTGCGATGCCCACGATGATAGTGGAGAGCAGCAGGGGCACGATCAGGCCCTTGATGAGGCTGATGAAGGCCTTCGACAGGAAGCGGAACGCATCGTAGGCCCAGGGGTACTGGTCCTGGGGCAGGAACCCGCCGAGCACCACGCCCATGAGCAGACCCACGAAGATCCAGAAAGTGCTGGAGCGGTACCAGGGGCGCTTGACGGTCACAGAAACCTCATAGGAATGGGGCAAGTTTGGCATGGGACATCCCTTCCTAACCTCCGGTAGAATTGAGCTTCATTTTGGAGTCAATGGAATGCCCCAACCCAAGCGATGGAATCTGCTCAACACGCTTTTCCTGACGGGCACGCTGGCCGCGGCGCTGGTGCTGGTGCCCTGGCGGCTGGCTACCTCCGGCCTGGCGTGGAGCGAGGCTCTGGTCTTCCTGGCCATGATCTTCCTCGTGGGCACCTCCATCAGCGGGGGCTACCACCGGCTCTTCAGCCACCGGGCCTACAAGGCCTCCTGGCCCGTGCGCTTCCTCTTCCTGTGCTTCGGCGCCGCCGCCTTTGAGAACTCGGCCCTGAAGTGGGCCAGCGATCACCGGGTGCATCACCAGCATGTGGACACCGAGAGGGACCCCTACCAGATCGGCAAGGGCTTCTGGTACGCCCACTGGACCTGGGTGATGGAGGCCAAGAGCCTGCCGCTGGCCGGGGTGGCCGACCTGGAGAAGGATCCCCTGGTGCGCTGGCAGCACCGGAACCACTTCCTCATCGGGGCCGTGGTGGCTTCGATCCCGCTGGCCATCGGACTGGCCACCGGCAACCTCCTCGGCCACCTGGTCTTCGGCGTGGCGCTGCGCATCGTCATGACGCACCACACCACCTTCTTCATCAACAGCGCGGCCCACATGTTCGGGAGCCGGCCCTACACCGACGCCAACACCGCCCGGGACAACTGGCTGCTGGCGCCCCTCACCTACGGCGAGGGCTATCACAACTTCCACCACCTCTGGCAGTGGGACTACCGCAACGGGGCCCTCTGGTACCAGTGGGACACCACCAAGTGGCTGCTCAATGTGCTGGGCTGGTTCGGCCTGGTGGGGCAGTTCCGGCGCGTTTCCGCGGCGGCGATGACCCGGGCCCGGCTCCACATGGAGGAAAAGCGCCTCCACGAGCGGCTCAGCCTGGCCAGCCCCGGCAGCGCCACCCCCATGCAGGCCCGGCTGGTGGCGGCCCGCCTGAAGCTGGATGCCGCCCTGGCCGCGCTGCATGACCGCCACGAGGCCTGGAACCAGAAGAAGGTGGAATGGCGGGCGAAGGGGCTGGCCAGGGCCGAGGCCTGGCGAGAGGCCAAGGCGGAGTGGCGGGCCTCCGTGGCGACCCACCGCGCGGAGCTGAAGGCGGCCTGGGCGGAGTGGCGGGCGGCCCGGCTCGAAGTGCGGTCTGCGCTGGTGTACGCCTAGGCCCGACAGGCCCCCCCGGGCTGTGGGATCATGAATCCCCCGTTCTTTGGAGCGCAGCATGGCTTCCTTCGATCTCATCGTCATCGGTTCCGGCCCCGGCGGGTACATCGCCGCCATCCGCGCGGCGCAGCTGGGCCTGAACACGGCCTTGGTGGAGAAGGACCCCGCGCTGGGGGGCACCTGCCTGCACCGCGGCTGCATCCCGGCCAAGACCTGGCTGGAGAGCGCCCACCGCTTCGAGCAGATGCAGGTGGCCGATGACTACGGCATCGACGGCGTGGACGCCAAGGCCCTGAAGCCCAACCTCGCCACCATCGTGAAGCGCAAGGGCCGCATCGTCCTGAAGAACGCCAAGGGCATCGAGTTCCTCATGAAGAAGAACAAGGTGACCGTGCTCAAGGGCCTGGGGAAGCTGCTGGGCGGCGGCAAGGTGGAGGTGGCGGGCGAGGTCCACGAGGCCAAGCGCATCATCCTGGCCACGGGCTCGGCCCCCAAGGACATCCCCGGCCTGGAAACGGATGGCGTCCGGGTGCTCAACAGCGACCACATCCTGGACATGACCGAGCTGCCGAGCCACCTCGTGATCCTGGGCGCGGGCGCCATCGGCGTGGAGTTCGCCTCGGTGTTCAGCCGTCTGGGCTCCAAGGTGACGCTGGTGGAGTTCATGGACACGATCCTGCCCCTCGAGGACGAGGACATCGGCCTCGAGCTGACCAAGATCTTCCGCAAGACCTACAAGATCGATGTGCGCACCAAGACCAAGATCACCCGCATCGAGAAGCGGGCCGACGGCGTGGTGTGCCACCTGGAGGGCGAGACGCCGGGCGAAGTGGTGGGGAGTCACCTGCTAGTGGCCGTGGGCCGCGCCCCCCGCGTGGAGGGCATCGGCCTGGAGAAGACCAAGGCGCAGGTGGACCGCGGCTGCGTCGTGATCGACAAGTTCATGCAGACCGGCGAGCCCGGCCTCTACGCCATCGGCGACATCGTGCGCACGCCCTGGCTGGCCCATGTGGCCAGCGACGAGGGCATCGTGGCCGCCGAGCATGCGGCCCAGAGCCTGGGCAAGGACGCGCATCCCCATCCGGTGCGCTACGACCGCTTCCCCGCCTGCACCTACTGCGATCCCGAGGTGGGCACCGTGGGCCTCAGCGAGAAGGCCGCCAAGGCCAAGGGTCATGAGGTGCAGGTGGGCACCTTCCCCTTCGCGCCCATGGCGAAGGCCAACATCGTGGGCGAGCCCCACGGCTTCATCAAGATCGTGGCGGACAAGAAATACGGCGAGATCCTCGGCATCCACATCCTGGGCCCCAAGGCCACCGAGCTGGTGGCTTCCAGCGTGGCGCTCATGGGTGGCGAGTACACGGTGAACGAGCTGATCAACACCATGTATCCCCACCCCAGCCTCAACGAGGTGTTCCCCGAGGCGGCGCGGGCCGTCTACGGGCGCGCCCTGAACATGTAGGGGCGGAAGCCCGGAAGACCCGCCTGCCGGGCTTCGGCCGCGGCCCTGTCGGATATTGGCCGGGCAGATAGTCCTTTATACCTAGAACTCCCTGCACCAATTGGGTGGGACTCCCCATGGGCTGGGGAGGGATGGGCCCGTACCTTAAGGCTCCATCCCTCCGAGGAGGCTGCCGTGCATACGCCTCAACCCCGATCGATCCTCTGGACCGCCCTGCTCGTGGCAGGCCTTGCCGCGGGACCCGCGACCCTCCCCCTGGCGGCGGAGCCCCCCATGCTGGGCGTCAGTCCCATCCTGACCAAGTATGTGGATCCCCTGCCGGTCCCGCCCGCCGCGACGCCCCGATTCGTGCGCGGGTTCTCGGAACTTGCGGATTACTACGAGATCGCCATGACCCAGCACCAGCACCGGTTCCATTCGGAGCTCGGGCCGGCGACTGTGTGGACCTATGGCATGAAGGGCCAGCCTGGCATCTACCTGGGGCCGACGATCGTGGCCCACCGGGACCGTCCGGTGATCGTGAAGTGGATCAACCAGCTTCCCAATGACCCGAACACCTTCCCGCTCAAGGATTCCATCGACCCGACGATCATGGGCGCGGACCTGCCCACCGGCCGCGCCATCCCCCATCTCCACGGCGGCAAGACCGCGGCCCGCTTCGACGGCACCCCCGGCCAGTGGTGGACCGCCACGGGACAGAAGGGACCGGATTTCGTCACGGACACCTTCACCTACACGAACGAACAACCCGCGGCCCTTCTCTGGTACCACGACCATTCCATGGGCGCCACCCGGTTCAACCCCTACCTGGGGCTCGCGGCGGCCTACCTGATCTTCGACAAGGTCGATACGGGGACGACCATCAACGGCCAGAAGGTGCCCTCCGGCAACTACCACCTTCCGATCGTCCTCCAGGACAAGGTCTTCAACTCGGATGGCACGCTGTTCTACCCCACCCAGGGCAACAACTCCGTCCATCCGATCTGGGTGCCCGAATTCTTCGGCGACACCCCCGTGATCAACGGCAAGGCCTACCCGCGCCTGGATGCCGAGCCGCGGCGCTACCGGCTCCGGCTCCTGAACGGCTCCCAGGCCCGGTTCTACGACCTGACCTTCGATCACGACGGAACCGCGCTGCCCTTCCATGTGATCGGCTCCGAGCAGGGCCTGCTGCCCGCGGCGGTCCCCAAGACCAACCTGCTGATCGCCCCTGGCGAGCGCTTCGATGTCATCGTGGATTTCACGGGCCTGCCGCTGGGCACCAAGATCACGGTGAAGAACTCGGCCCTGGCGCCCTATCCCGACGGCGGGATGTCCGACATCCCGGAGCTGATGCAGATCGCGGTCAACACCCCGCTGGCGGGCGCCGACCTCAGCGTGCCCGCGGCCGCCCTGAAGTTGCCGGCGGTTCCCCGCCTGATTCCCACCCCCCACCTGGCGCACCGGGAGGTGGTGGGCCAGGAGACCGCCGATCCCGCCACGGACACGCCGATCGGGGTGAAGTTCAACGGCTACGGCTCCATGGATCCGACCACCGATTTCATCAAGGCCGGATCGACGGAGACCTGGGAATGGATCAACCTCACCGGGGACGCGCACCCCATGCACATCCACTTGGTGTCCTTCCAGGTTCTGGATCGCCAGCCCTTCGATGTGGACGGCTACGAAGCCGCCTGGGATGCCTATCTGGCGTCGGGGCGCCTGCCCGCCCTGAAGCCGGTCCTCAGCAGCTTCCTCACCCTGGGCCCGCCCGTCCCGCCGGCCCCCGAGGAGATGGGCGGCAAGGACACCGTGAAGGCCTATCCGGGCTTCGTCACGAGGGTCCGGGCCAAGTTCGATCTCCCCTGGACTTCGGTGCTGGACATGGATTTCAGGACCCGGACCTTCGGCACCTATGTGTACCACTGCCACATCCTTGAGCACGAAGAGAACGACATGATGCGACCGTTCGAGATCACTTTCTGAGATCCCAAAGCCCAAGACCGGAGGGCCGCACTAGCGGCCTTCCAGTCGTTTGGAGAGAGTCGCACTCCCCCCGGGGCTGTTCCGACCCGGCCCTCAGCACCGCGCGCAGAAATGGGGCGGGGCGGGTAGCTGCGCCAGCCGCTCGAAGGCCAGCTCCCAGGCCCGTACGGGCCCGCGGAAGGCGGTGGCCTCTGGCGTGAGGCTCCGCAGCGCATGCAGGGGCGCGGGATCCCCCGGCAGGGGCAGGACGGGGATGGGCTGGCCCAGGGCCGTCCGCAGCGCGGACCGGAGGGCCTCGGTGAGCGGCGTGGATTCCGGTAGCACCAGGGGTGGCACGCGGAGCTCCGCTCCGGCGGGCACGGGCACGCCGGACCAAAGGTCCACCTCGAAGCCGCCGTGCTCGGCGTGATCCGGCGCCTCGCGCCACTCCGGCCGCCGGAAGGTCATCTTGCGGCGGGCCTTGTCCCAGTCCGGCAGGAAGAGCTTCAGCTCCGCCTTTTCCAGGGGGCCCATGGGGGCCTTCTCCAGGGCCACGGGGACGGGCCGCGCCAGACGGCCCGGCAGGCGCCGCACGAGCATGGGCTTTCCCGCCAGCCAGGGCAGGCCCGCGTCGAGGGCGCAGACCAGGGCGCCCAGGCGGCGGCGGTGGAGGGCCAGGGCCGCCGCCAGATCTGGATCGGCCTGATCCGCCTGGGACAGGGGAAGCAGGCCGAGGACATTCAGGGCCACGCCCCGGGCCTGGACGGTGTCCGCGGCCTCCAGCGGCTCCCGCAGGTCCGCCGCCGACCGCCCCAGCACCAGGACCTGGGGTAGGCCGTGGCCCTGGATCCGTTCCGCCAGGACGAGACTCCCTCCCGGGGCGGTGAGCAGGGATCCGCCCAGGTCGGCGGCGAGCTGCAGGGCCAGGGGGTTCATTCGGGGGCCTTTGGGGGGGGCTTCTCGGGGCCGAGGCGTCCCTCCCGCTGGAGGGCCTGCCGCAGCAGGAATTCGATGTGTCCGTTGAGGCTGCGCAGATCCTCGCTGGCCCAGCTCTGCAGCTTGGCCAGCAGCTCCGGATCCATCCGGAGGAGGAAGGGTTTGCGTTCGGCCACGGAAGAACCTCAGTGGTACAGAGTGCCCGCATTCACCACGGGATTGGCCGCGCGCTCGCTGCAGAGCACCACCAGCAGGTTGGACACCATGGCGGCCTTGCGCTCCTCGTCGAGGCGCACGGTGCCCTTCTGCTCGAGCAGCTCCAGGGCCATTTCGACCATGCCCACGGCCCCCTCCACGATCTTCTGGCGGGCGGCGATGATGGCCGAGGCCTGCTGGCGCTGCAGCATGGCCTGGGCGATCTCCGGTGCGTAGGCCAGGTGGCTGATGCGGGCGTCCTGCACCTCGACGCCGGCCTGCGAAAGGACGCGCTGGAGTTCCTGCTTCAGTTTGGCGGCCACCTCGTCCATGCTGCCCCGCAGGGAGCGCTGCCCCTCCTCGTGCGCATCGTAGGGGAAGTGGGAGGCCAGGGCGCGCAGCGCCGCCTCGCTCTGGACCGTCACATACTTCTCGCAGTCCTCCACCTCGAACAGGGCCTCCGCCGTGTCCACCACCCGCCAGACGACGATGGCGGCGATCTCCACCGGGTTGCCGTCCAGGTCGTTCACCTTCAGGCGCTGGCTCTCGAAGCTGCGCGCCTTGGTGCTGATCTTCCGCTTGGTGAGGAAGGGATTGGCCCAGGCCATGCCCGCCGAGCGCACGGTGCCGCGGTAGGCCCCGAACAGCTGCAGGGCGGCCGCTTCGTTGGGGTTCACCACGAACAGGCCCGTCAGGACGAAGAGGCCGAGCACCAGCACGGGCACGGTGTAGAAGAAGCGGCCGGGATCGTTCTGCAGGCCGCCCTGGATCGTCAGGGCCAGGGCCCCCAGGACCACCAGCAGATCCAGCAGCAGGATGGGCAGGCCGGGAAAGGCAAATGCCGGGCGTTCCTTGAGCATGGGAGCCTCCAAGAGATCTCAATATGATATCACATTGGTATCGCGTCAAGCCCTGCCGAGAGCCCGAGGGTGGATTGCTCCGCCTATGCTGGGGGGTCAGGAGGACGACATGGATCTGGGCATTCGCGGCAAGGTGGCCATGGTGGCGGCGGGCAGCAAGGGGTTGGGCCGGGCCGCGGCCCTGGCGCTGGGGGCCGAGGGCTGCGCCGTGTCGATCTGCGGACGCAGCGCCGAGGCGCTGCAGGCGGCGAAGACGGAGCTGGAGGCCCTGGGAGTGCCCGCCCTCGCGGTGGTGGCCGATGTCGCCAAGACGGAGGACCTGGCCCGGTGGCATCAGGCCACGGTCTCGGTCCTGGGTGCGGTGGACATCCTGGTCACCAACACCGGCGGTCCCAAGGCGGCCACCTTCGAGGGCCTTTCCGATGCAGATTGGGCCGATGGGGTGGACTCCACCCTCATGAACGCGGTGCGGATGACCCGCCTGGTGCTGCCGGGGATGAAGGCCCGGAAGTGGGGGCGCATCATCCACATCACCAGCCTCGTGGCCAAGCAGCCCTATCCCCTGCTCACCATCAGCTCTACCCTGCGGGCGGGGCTGTCCGGCCTGACGCGCACGCTCGCCATGGAAACCGCCGCCGACGGCATCACCGTCAACGCCCTGCTCCCGGGCCACATCATGACGGACCGGCAGCACCACCTGGCCGAGGTGAAATCCAAGGCCGAGGGCATCACCGTGTCCGAGCACTTCGCCCGCCAGGCCGCCGCCATCCCGGCGAGGCGCATCGGGGAACCCGCCGAGATCGGCGCCGTCATCGCCTTCCTGTGCGGCGCCCCGGCGAGCTATGTCACCGGCCAGAGCCTGCTGGTGGACGGAGGCCTCGTCCAAGGCACCTTCTAACGGAAACCGCCGGCCAACGGCCGGCGGTTTCCGCCATGAACGACCCCTACTTCCTGAACGAACTCACTGTCTCGAAGTAGTGGGCGAAGGCCGCCATGCCGCCGGAGGCCTGCTCCCAGTCGTAGTTCTCGTTGGGGGCGTGGTAGCCGTGGCTGGGGAGGCTGAGGCCCAGGAAGAAGACCTCGCAGCCCAGGATGTCCTCCATGGTCTTCACGGCGCCGATGCTGCCGCCCTCGCGGGTGAAGGAGCAGGGCGCGTCGAAGGCGAAGCGGTAGGCATCCTTGATGGCTTCGGCGTAGGGGCCCGTGACATGGCCCTTGAAGGGCGCCAGGCCGTGCTCCTCGTGGAACTGCACATCGGGGAAGTGCTTGGCCACGAAGGCGCGGATCAGGTCGATGGTCTTGTGCTCATCCATGTCCGGCACCAGGCGGCAGCTCAGCTTCACTTCGGCCCGGGGCGGCACGGCGCTCTTGATGCCGGGGCCCGTGTAGCCGCCCACCACGCCGTGGACTTCCATCGTGGGCCGGCCCCAGACGCGCTTCATGACCTTGATGGGATCCTCCGTGCGCATGCCGGTGATCATGTGGTCCTTCTTGAAGGTCTCCACGCTGAAGCCCGCATGGGCCCACTCCTCCAGCTCCTGCTTGGAGGGCTTCACCACATCGTCGTAGAAGCCGGGGATCAGCACCTTGCCCGTCTCGCCGTCCATCATGGTGGCCACGACCTTGATGAGCTCGGCCAGGGGGTTGCGGGCCGCGCCGCCCACCACGCCGCTGTGCAGGTCATGGTCGGCGGTCTCCAGGGTCAGGCGGAAGCCCTTGAGACCGCGCAGACCCGCGGGGGTGCTGGGCTTGCCGCGGGTGATCCAGACCGTGTCGCTCACCACGATGGCATCGGTCTTCAGGCGGTCCTTGTGGCGGTTCAGGCCGCCCTCGAAGCTGGGGGATCCGATTTCCTCTTCCAGCTCCCACAGGAAGTGGATGTTGAGGGGCACGCCCGCCCGCCGGGCGGCCAGGGCGCCGAAGAGGGCCGTCACCGCCGGACCTTTGTCGTCCGTGCTGCCGCGGCCGCGGTAGGTGTCGCCGTCCACGACGAACGAGAAGGGCTCCGCCGTCCACTCGGGCTCGTTGGCGGGCTGGACATCCATGTGGTTGTAGACGGTGATGGTGGACTGGCTGGGATCCTCGCCGAACCAGCCGTGGATGAGCGGATTGCCGCTGGTCTCCAGGATCTCGGCCTTGCCGCCGTGCCGCTCGAAGAGGGCCCGGGCCGCCTCGGCGCAGCGCCGTACATCGCCCTGGCGGGCCGGGTCCGCGCTGATGGAGGGGATCTCCACCAGGGTTTTCAGCTCCGCCTCGAAAGCCGCGCGGCTTTCGCGGGCGAACTGGCCCAGGGCCTCGCGGGTGAGAAGGGAAGGATTCATGGGTGCTCCGGGATAGGGATCCCATCATCCCACGGCCCGAAGTGTTGTCTATAAATGGACCTACGGGTCGCTCATTGGCCGCTCCCCTTAGCTGGGGTAGCCGCCCGCCACCTTCAACCCCGTCCATTCCGGCAGGCCCAGGGCCAGGTTGAGGTTCTGCACGGCCTGGGCCGCCATGCCTTTGCCGAGGTTATCCAGGGCGACCATCACGGCGCCGTGGCCGTGGCGGGCGGCGACGCCGATGTCGGCGAAGGCGCTGCCGGTGGTGGCGGCCACGCGCGGGGACCCGTCCACCATCCGCACGAAGAAGCGGTCCCGGTAGAACGCCTCGTAGTGGGCCCGAAGGTCCCCGGCTTCCATGCCCGCAGGAAGGGGGAATTGAAGGGTGGCGAAGATGCCGCGCACCATGGGCGCGCTCTGGGGGATGAAGCTGAGGGGGGCCTCCCAGCCTTCTGCCGCAAGGGTGCGCAGGACCTCGGCCTCGTGCTGGTGGCCGAGCATCTTGTAGGCGCGGAAGTCGTTGGCGCGGGTGGGATGGTGGGTGGTGTCCGATGCGGCGGCGCCTGATCCCGAGGAACCCGTGGCGGCGGTGACGGCCACGAAGGCAGGCTTCCACCCGGCCAGCGGCAGCAGGGCCAGCTGCAGGGCCGTGGCGAAGCAGCCCGGGTTGGCGATGCGACGGGCGCCCTTCATGCGCTCCGGCTTCCAGTCCACCAGCCCGTAGGTCCAGGCGGGGTCCAGGCGGAAATCCGCCGAGAGGTCGATGACCGTGAGCCGGTCCGTCAGGCCGTGGACCTTCCACGCCGCTTCGAGGTCGGACCACTGCTTGCCCAGTTCGCCGTGGGGCAGGGCGGAAAAGAGCACCGGATGCGGGCTCTTGGCCAAGGCCGCCCAGTCCGGCGCGGCCTCGAAGATGCCCTCGACGAGGCCCCGCAGGTTCGGGTGCTGGGCGTGGAAGGGCTTGCCCGCATGGCTGCGGGCCGTGCCGCGGATCGTCGTCACGGCCGGGTGGAGGGAGAGCCAGCGCAGCAGCTCCCCGCCGCCGTAGCCCGATGCGCCGAGAATGAGGACATCAACTGGGGTCATGGAAAGGTCCGGGGAAAGAGGTCCAACCACAGAGCACGCAGAGAACTGCTAGCGGAGACAGGGGCCATCCGTTGCGAACGCTGCGCCCTCTGCGGTTAAACATCGGGTTCAGACCTTGGCCGTTATCTTGGGCTCGACGAGGCCGAGCACGAACTTGCCGAGGGCATCCGCGTCGGCGCGGGCGTTGCGGGCGGGCAGGCCCAGCGTAGCCACGAACCGCTCGCCCACCCGGTTGTCCGTGGCGGGGCCGGCGATGAGATCGGCCTGGATGCCGAAGGCGGCCTTCAGGTTGGCCACGCCGCCCGCGGCCCCGACGGGATCGTTGGCGCAGAGGATGAAGGTGCCGCTCAGCGCCTTCAGATCGGGATCCTGGAGGATGGCCTGGACGCCGTACTCACCCATGATGCCGTCGCCGGTCTCGGCCACGATGACATCCACGCCGTGGGCCGCCAGCTCCGAGAAGATGATCCGGGACACGCCCGCGGCGCTGCCCGCGTCCGTGCACACGATGCCGGCGTCCGTGAAATCCAGGGCCACTTCCGCGCCGTAGTCGCGCATGGCCAGGGCGTCGCGCATGAGCGAGACCCCCGTGAGCTTGCAGGCGCCCACCCGGTAGCCCGCGCGGCTTAGCTGGCGGATGACGGCGCAGGCGGCGGCGGTCTTGCCGGCGTTCATGCAGGTGCCCGCCACATAGACCACGGGGCAGTGGGCGGAGAGGCCCGTGCCTTTGAGCGCGCCCATGCGGATGTGGGCGGGTTGGCCGGCGCGCGACTGGAATTCCGGGAAGACCAGCACCTGGCCCAGCACCTCGAGGTCGAAGGGCTTGCCCACATCGGGATTGTGCGAGAGGCACTGGCCGATGACGCCGCCCATGTTCAGCAGGTTCACAGTGTCGCCGGGCTTCAGGGCCTTGGGCATGACGCCCTCGTAGCCCTGCAGCGCGTTGCGGTGACCCAGGGCGCCCACGAGGATGTCGCCGTCGTGCAGGGTGCTCATGCGGCCGTGGGGATCCTCCAGCTGGTTGTAGGTGCTCTTCTCGCCCTTCACCCGGCAGGCGAGGACGGAGCCCTCCTCCAGCAGGATCTCGGGAGAGAGAGTCAGCGTGCGGCCCAGCCGCAGGTTGCGGGTGACCGAGGCAAGCTTATCGACATGGATGCGCATCATGGGAACCTCGGATCAGTTGGACTTGGCTTTGAGGGTGAGGGTCTGCTGGACGCCGAAGACCTTGGCGAAGCCCGCGGCTTCGGCGCCGGTCCAGAGCTTGTTGGCTTCGCCGTAGGTGGCGATGCGGGGATCCATCAGCGAGTAGGGGGACTGTACGCCCTCCACCACGAAGGCCCGGGGGTGCAGGGTGAGGCGCACCTCGCCGCGGACGCGGTCCTGGCTGGACTCCAGGAAGGCCTCCAGGTCGCGGGCCAGGGGATCGAAGAAATGCCCTTCATGGAGCAGGCTGCCATAGAGGTTGCCCAAGGATTCTTTCCAGAAGAGCTGCTTGCCGCTGAGGACCAGCTTCTCCAGCTCCCGGTGGGCGCCGATGAGCAGGTGCGCGGCCGGGGCCTCGAAGCCCACCCGGCCCTTGATGCCGAGGATGGTGTCGCCCAGGTGCACGCCGCGGCCGATGCCGTAGGGTCGCCCGAGGGCATTGAGCTGGGCGATGAGGGTGACGGGGTCCATGGCGTTGCCGTCCAGGGCCACGGGCACGCCGGCGTCAAAGCTGATGGTCAGCGTTTTCGGCGCGAGGGATCCGATGACGCCGCCCGGGAAGGCCGCTTCCGGCAGGGTGGTCCAGGCGTCCAGGGTCTCCCGGCCGCCCACGCTGGTGCCCCACATGCCTTCGTTGATGGAGTAGTCCTTGGTCTTCTCCGGGAACACCACGCCTCGCTCGGCGCAGTAGGCCATCTCCTCGGCGCGGGACAGCCCCAGGTCGCGGATGGGCGTGAGGATCTCGAGCTCCGGCGCCAGGGCCCGGAAGGCCACATCGAACCGCACCTGATCGTTGCCCGCGCCCGTGGAGCCGTGGGCGATGGCCGCCGCCCCCATCTCCTTGGCCAGTTCCGCCACGGCCCGGGCCTGGCAGACCCGCTCGGCCGAGACGGACAGCGGGTACATCTGGCCGCGCAGCACATTGCCGTAGACCAGGTAGCGCAGGTAGCCCTCGAAGAGGCCGGCGCGGGCGTCCACCGTGGTGTGGCTCACGGCGCCCAAGCGTGGCGAGGCGGCCTCGATACGGGCCAGCTCCTCGGGCGAGAAGCCGCCGGTGTTGACGGTGACCGTGGCCACCTCGTAGCCCTGCTCCTTGAGGTAGAGGACGCAGAAGGAAGTGTCGAGGCCGCCGGAGAAGGCGAGAACGGCGAGCTTGCTCATGGGAGGCCTTTCATGGTTGAAGCAGGACGCACGGATTTGAAACCACAGAGATCACGGAGTTCGCAGAGAAGAGAGATTTTTTCCCTGCGCCCTCCGCGTCCTCTGCGGTGAACCGTCTTTGGCATGTTCAATGGGCCCACAGGCTCTCCTCGGCTCGGGCATGGATCTGCTGCTTGGCCTCGATCCAGCCGCGGGCGGCGGCGAGTTCGGCGGCCAGGTCGTCCAGGGCCAGGTTGCCGGCGCCGCCGAGGTGGGTGGCGGTGAGGGCGGCGCGGTCGGGCGCGAAGGTGCCGTCCTGGAGCTGCTGGGCGACCTTGCGGTAGGCCTCGCGGAAGGGCAGGCCCTCCTGCACGAAGACATAGGCCTGGTGCGCGGCGTAGAGGTCATCGCTGGAGGCTGCGGCCGCCGCCTCGGCCTGCACCTGGAGGGCGGGCAGGAGGGGCTTGAGCACGGCGAAGAGGTCGTCGGCGCTGCGCAGCCCGTGGACGAGGGGCCGCTTCAGCAGCTGCAGGTCGCGGTGGTAGCTGGAGGGCAGGCCCGCGGCGATCTGGTCGATGAGGGCCGCGGTGCCGCGCAGCTCCCGGCAGCGGCCCCGGGCCAGCTCCACCACATCGGGGTTCTTCTTCTGGGGCATGATGCTGGATCCGGTGGTGAAGGCGTCCGGCAGCTTGAGGAAGCCGAATTCCTCGGTGCTGAAGAGCGAGACATCCCACAGGAACTTCTCGAGCACGCCGCCGGTGGAGGCTGCCCACTGGAGCACGGCGGTCTCGTGGCGGCCCCGGCTGTTCTGCACATCGATGGGGCTGCGCTGCACCTTCGAGAAGCCCAGCAGGCTGGCGGTGAGCTCTCGGTCGATGGGCAGGGGCACGCCGAAGCCGGCGGCCGATCCCAGCGGGCAGCGGTCCAGGCGCCCGTAGACGCCCTGCAGGGCCTCGAGCTCCTCCAGGAGGCCCTCGGCGAAGGCCGCGCCCCAGAGGCCGAAGGTGCTGGGCATGGCCCGCCGCAGGTGGGTGTAGCCCGGCAGGGGCGTGTCCTGGTGGGCGCGGGCGAAGGTGAGGAAGCCCTCGGCGAGGTCGGCCACCCGGAGGCCGAGGGTCACCAGGGCGTTCCGCAGGTAGAGGCGCAGGGCGAGGATCACCTGGTCGTTCCGGGACCGGCCCAGGTGGATGCGGGCGCCCGCGGGCCCCAGATTGCGCGTGAGGTCGGCCTCGATGGCCGTGTGGCCATCCTCCATGTGGGGCGGGATGGGGAAGGCGCCCTGGCGGGCCAGGTTGGCGATGCGCCGCAGACCCCGCACCAGGGAGACGGCATCGGCCTCGGGGATGAGGCCCTGGGCCGCCAGCATCTTCGCGTGCGCAGCGCTGCCCAGGGCATCCCAGGCCAGGAGGGACAGGTCCGTATCGGGGTCCTCGCCCACGGTGAAGCGGTGGATGGCCGCGTCCAGGGGCAGGTCCTTGGCCCAGAGGGTGGTGGCTTCAGGCCTCATGCGGCACCTGCATCTTGAAGAAAGCCGGGACGAGAGAGGCGTAAAAGGCGGCGCCGGACTCGAGTTCGGGGAGGGTCAGGTATTCGTTGGGCCGGTGGCTGCGGAAGGTGTCGCCGGGCCCCGCTTTCACGGCCGGGATGTCGCCGAGGAAGGCCCAGTCCGAGGTCGTGCCCGAGCCCACGGGCCCCGCCTTGCCGGCGGCCTGCAGGGCCGCGCGGACGATGGGATGGGCGGGATCGGTGCCCTTGGGGAGGTAGCGCTTGGAGTGCAGGGTCACTTCGCTTTCCAACTGGCGCTGGAAGTCGGCGGCCAGCTCGTCGTGGTCCTGGTCGGGTCCCGTGCGGAGGTCGATGAAGAACTCGCAGGCATCCGGCACCTGGTTGCGCCGCAACCCGCCCTGGATCTGCGTGACCTGGGCCTTCTGGGAGCCCAGCAGCGGATGGGCCGGGAAGTCCATGGCGGCGATCCTGGAGATGTCCCGGGCCGCCTTGTGGATGGCGTTCTCGGCACCCAGCATCTGGGCGTGGGCCACATGGCCGCTCTGGCCCCGGGCCGTGCACTTCAGCACCAGCAGGCCCCGCTGGGCGGCGCAGATGCGCAGGCCCGTGGGTTCACCCACGACGGCGCCATCGAGGGGGCCCAGCTGATCGAGGATGGTGGCGATGCCCTGGCCTCCGGTTTCCTCTTCGGCGCTGAGCGCCACCACGACTTCGCCTTCCAACGGCCGCTTCGAGAGCTCGAAGGCCGCCAACAGGATGGCCGCCACGCAGCCCTTGGCATCGTTGGCGCCCAGGCCCTGAAGCCGCGGACCGTGCCAGACGGGCGTGAAGGGATCGCCCTCCCAGCCGGTGCTGGGGGGCACCGTGTCGAGGTGCGAGTTGAGCAGCAGGCGCGACCCGCCCGGCTTCCCGAAGGTGAACCAGAGGTTGTTCCCCTGCCGGTGGACCTCGAAGCCCTGCGCCGCGACCAGGCTCTGCACGAGGTCGGCCAGGGGGCCCTCCTCGCCGGACACGCTGGGCGTGCCGACCAGGAGCGTCAGCAGTTCGGCGGGGCTCATGGCTTGGCTCCGCCGGCGGGCGCGGCCAAAGATCCGGTGGCGGGCTGGGCGGCCACGATCATCGTCCCGCTGCCCTCGTTGGTGAAGACCTCCGCCAGCAGGGCGTCCGGCGCGAGGCCGCTGACCAGGTGGACGCTGGGAACGCCGCCCTGGATCGCCGCCTTCACCGCCGCCGCCTTGGGCCGCATGCCGCCGCTGATGATGCCCTTGGCCTCGAAGGCCGCGAGCTGATCCAGGGTGGCGTGGGGAATGAGGGAGGAGGTCTTGGCGACATCCTTCAGCAGGCCCGGCACGGAAAGCAGGAAGAAGAGCTTTTCGGCGCCCAGGGCCGAGGCCAGGCTCGACGCGATGGTGTCGGCATTGGTGTTGTAGATGGCGCCGTCCTCGCCGCCGGACAGGGGCGCCACCACGGGCACGAAGCCGCCGTCCAGCAGGTGGCTGAGGACATGGGGATCCACGGCGTCGATGTCGCCCACCAGGCCGAAGTCCACCAGCTGGGGTTCGGTGGCGCCGTCCGGCACCACGGCCACCGGCGGCCGCTTGCTGGCTTTCAGCAGGCCGGCATCGAGGCCCGTGAGGCCCACGGCGGGAACCCCCGCGGCCTGCAGGTCCGCCAGGAGGTCCATGTGGACCTGGCCCGCGAAGACCATCTTGGCGGCATCCAGCACCTCGGGGCTCGTCACGCGGCGACCCGCCACCTTCTGCACGGGGATGTGCATGGCCTTGCAGACGGCGTCCAGCTCGGCCCCGCCGCCATGCACCACCACCACGCGGATGGAGAAGGACCAGAGCAGGGCGATCTGCTCGCAGAGGGCCTTGCGGATCTTGGGTTCCGTCAGCACCTCGCCCCCGACCTTCACCACGAAGGTCTTGCCGCGGAACAGGCGGACATAGCGGGAGGCTTCCTTGAGGGCGGCGTAGGGATTGGGGGACAGGGGCATCACAACCTCGGGGATCGATGACTGAAGACTGAAGACTCAGGACTGCGACAGCAGGGAGTGGATGGTGGCCCGCTGCACATGGAAGCGGTTCTCGGCCTCGTCCACCACGCGGCTCCAGGGCCCGTCGAGGACGCTGTCGTGGACTTCGAGGTTGCGGCGCACGGGCAGGCAGTGGATGAAGATGGCCTCCCTCGAGGCCTTCTGCAGGTGGGCGGCGGTGGGCATCCAGGCCGCCAGATCGGCCATGGGTGCCGCTTCGATTCCGGAGCTGGTGGAAGGCCCCCAGGCCTTGGCGTAGACGGCGGCGCTGCCCTCCAGGGCGGCATCCTGGTCGTTCGTGTAGGTGATCTTCCCGCCGGTGGCCGCGGCGTAGGCCTCGGCCTCGGCGCGGACCTCCGGCGCCAGCTCGTAGCCCTTGGGGTGGGCCACGCGGATGTCGGCCCCGCAGGCCGCGGCCGTCAGGAGGAAGGAGTTCGGCACGGCCTTGGGCAGGGGCTTGATGTGGGGCGCCCAGGTGAGGGTGACGGGCACCTTCGTGCTGCCGTGGGTCTCCTGGATGGTGAGCAGGTCCGCCAGGCCCTGATGGGGGTGCTCCCGGGCGCTCTCCATGCTGAGCACGGGTACCGTGGAGAAGCGCCGGAAGGCGTTGATGACGGGATCGGTCTCATCCACTGCATCGCCCTCGCCGCCGCTGAAGGTGCGCACGGCCAGCAGGTCGGCGTAGCGGCCCAGCACGGGCACGCCCTCGCGCACATGCTCCGCCCGGTCGCCGTTCATGACGGCGCCGTCGCGGTCCTCCAGCTTCCAGGTGCCCGCGCCCACTTCCAGCACGATGGCGTGGCCGCCGTGGCGCAGCATGGCCGCCTCGAAGCTGGCCCGGGTCCGCAGGCTGGGATTGAAGAAGACCATGCCCAGGATGCGGTCCGTGAAGATGGCGCCGGGCCGCTCCCGTTTCCAGGTGGCGGCTTTGGCCAGGATCTGCTGGACCCCTTCAGGTCCGAGGTCCGAGATGCGGGTGAAGTGCTTCATTTCTGCTCCGGCACGAAGGACTGGATGGCGGTGATGAGGGCGATGAGGGCTTCTCCGCTGATGTTGAGGGGCGGCATGAGGCGCAGCACCGTGGAGTCGCCCGAGCCGCCCACGAGGATGCGGCGGGCCAGCAGGTGCTTCTTGAGGGCGGCGGCGTGGGAGCTGCGGAGGCCCAGGAGCAGGCCCTCTCCGAGGACCTCCGTCACCACGGAGCCCTTCAGCTCCTGCCGCAGGCGCGCGGCGGCGGTCGTGGCGTTCTTCATCAGGCTCTCGCCCTCGATCACGCCCAGCGTGGCGATCAGGGCGGCGCAGGCCAGGGGCCCCCCCCCGAAGGTGCTGCCCAGGTCTCCACCCTTGAGCCTCGCGGCCACCGCGGCCGTCATGAGCAGGGCGCCCATGGGCACGCCCGACGCGAGACCCTTCGCGGAGGTGATGAGGTCGGGGCGAGCGCCGTAAAACTGGGCGGCGAACGGGGTGCCGAGGCGACCCATGCCGGTCTGCACTTCGTCGAAGATGAGCAGGGCGCCGGCCGCATCGCACTTGGCCCGCAGGGCCCAGAACCAGTCGGCGGCCGCGGTCTTCACGCCCGCCATGCTCTGGATGGGCTCCAGGATGACGCCGGCGATGTCCGAGAAGTCGGCCGCTTCGAGCGCGGCGAGGTCCCCGAAGGGCAGGCGGAGGCAGGGCACGAGCTGGTCGGCGAAGGGCGCGGTGATCTTCGGATCATCCGTGACGGACAGGGCCAGGAGGGTGCGCCCGTGCCAGCCGCCCTCGAAGGCCGCCAGCTTCTTCCGGCCCGTGAGGAGCAGCGCCATCTTCAGGGCGTTCTCGTTGGCCTCGGCGCCGCTGTTGCAGAAGAAGACTGAATCCATGCCGGCGAACGCGGTGATCTGCGCGGCGGCCGCGTCCCGCACCGGCAGGGCCGCCGCGGCCGAGTAGAAGAGCAGCGAGGCGGCCTGATCGGCCACGGCCTTCACGACGGCGGGGTGGCTGTGGCCCGTGGCGCACACGCAGTGGCCGCCGTAGAAATCCCACCAGGCCTGGCCCTGGTCGTCGAAGACCCGGTCGCCCTCGCCCCGGATCAGGAGGAAGGGATAGGGGGCGTAGGTGGGGAGCAGGGCGGGGACCGGAAGGGGGGTGGTCATGCGGGGATCCTGTGCATATGCGCGCATGGGGTGTGCATATCCAAACGCTTGAATGCATAATATGCAAGACCTACGAGATTGAATCAAGCATTATTTCTATGAAATTCAGAAACATGTTTGTGAAGAGCTTGCAAATTCATGCAATTTCATGCAATCTTCATGCATGGACTTGGACCAGCTCATCCTGCGGCTCCTGGAGGCCCACCCCATCGCGGACCAGACGGATCTGCTGCTGCGGCTGTCGGCCGAAGGCCACGAACTCACGCAGTCCACCCTGTCCCGTCGCCTGAAGCGCCTGGGGATTCTCAAGGTCCAGGGCCGCTACCGCCGCGTGGAGGGCTCGGCCCAGATCCTGCCGGAGGTCACCCTCACCGAGGTGCCGCCCAACCTGCTGGTGCTGCGCACGGCCCCGGGCTTCGCCCAGGCCCTGGGGCTCACCGTTGATGCGGAACCTGTTCCGGGGCAGATGGGCACCCTCGCCGGCGACGACACGGTGTTCGTGGCGGTCCTGCCGGAGCGCCTGGCCGAAGTGAAGGCGCATCTGGCGCAGGTGCTGGCGGCACGCTAGGTTTCGGCCTCCATCAGGACCCAGAGGCTCCGGCCCAGCAGGCCGAGGCTGAGGAAGGGAGGGAGCACCAGGAGCGGGGCCTGGGTGACCGTGGCCCACCCCCCGAGGGGCCAACCGAACCCAAGGCCCGCCGCTCCCGCGGCGGCGGTCAGCATCCAGGTCCCCCGCTCAATGCGGCGCACCAGGTTCGTACGGTCCTGGCCTCGGGCCAGCCAAGCCCTCAGCTGCAGGAACTCGGGGGTCCAGCGGACGGTCGTGTGCCGGATCTCCTCATGGCCCCAGGCCTCCAGGCGTTGGGCCAGCGGATCGGCCGAAGGTCGGTTCATGATCCACCTCCAAAGAAAGGATTCTCGAGCTCCAGGAGGGCCCCCTGCATGCGCTGGCGGGCCCGGTGCAGCAGCACCTTCACGCTGCCCTGGCCCAGACCCAGGGCCCGGGCGAGTTCAGCGTGATCCAGGCCTTCCACATAGGCCAGCCAGAGGAGGCTGCGCTGGCGGGGACTCAGGCGGGAGAAGCCGTGGGCCACCAGTTGCCTTTCCTGGGCCCGAAGGTCTGCGGGGGGCTCCGGGGAAACGGGTTCCGCGGGCCCCGGTTCGTCTCCCTCGTCGGAGCCCCAGGGCCACCACTGGAGGCGGCGGTGCCGCCTCCAGTGATCCCGCAATAGGCGCGTGGCGGTTGTGAGGAGCCAGCCGCGCAGGGCCTCGGGGCGGAGGTCCCGGGGGGAGGCGTTCAGCAGGCGCACATAGGCCTCCTGGAGCACCTCTTCGGCCAGGTCCGGATTCCCCGAGGCCCTCACCAGGTACGCCAGGAGGGGCGCACGGGAGGTTTCGAAGCAGGTCTTGAAGGCGGAGGGTTCCATCCAGGATCAGGGCTTGGGTTCCGGCCTCGTGCCCAGGTGGGCCAGGAGGGCGGCGAGGGCACCGCCGAGGATGAGGGCCGATCCCAGCCAGATGCCGATCTGGCCCCACTGGGCAAGGCTCAGGGCCCGCCTCCAGGCCTCCGTCTCGTTGAGGGTCAGGTTGGCTGCCCTCCAGTTCATGGCGATGTAGTAGGTCGACCTGAGCCCGAGGCCCGAGAAGAGGGCGACCAGGCCCGTCTGGATGAGCAGGAGCCCTTCTCGCTGGGGCCGATGGGCTTGACACGGAGCGGGAGCTGGCGGCCCCAGCAGGGCCCGGCCCGTCTCCGTGTCGGCGAAATCCAGGAGGGCTCGAGGTGATTCGAAGCTCTCCAGAAGGCGGTTGCGGCCCAGGAGGTGGAGCTGGTGCAGCTCCATCTGGCGCCGGGCGCGCTGGGCCCAGAGCCAGGCCAGAAAGCCCATGAAGCAGAGGATCGCGACGATCTGGAGGGTTTCGTAGAGCAGGTGCAGCATGGGGATCCTTCCCGGGATTCGGCCCGTCTCCATGCAGACACCTGGAAGACCGGGCCGGTTAACAGGATTGAATCCGCCCCGGGAACTGGCAACGGTTCCCGCCGACCCTCCTGGCCTTTCACGGCTCCCAGGCGCCTGCCGTAGACTGGACGCTCCTCGGGAGCTTTCATGGATCGTTTCGGGAGTTCGAAGCTGCGCATCGGCTGGACGCTGGTCTGCCTGTTCCTCGCGGGGCTGGTGGCCATGGGCGTCCGGGGACAGCAGGGGGCGGAGGGCTCGCAGATCATCGCCTTCGGGACGCAGGTGCCCCTGGGTGCGGACTCGCTGAGGTCCTATGTCCTGGGCAACCTCCAGGGCGTGATGTACTGGGTGGTCTCGCTGGTGGTGCTGCTGGGCGCCTTCGGCCCAGTGAGCCAGTGGACGGCGGCCGCGGCCCGGGGGGAGCGCCTCAAGGGCTTCTTCGCGGGCACGGGCCTGGGGTTCGTCCACGGGCTGTTCCTGTCCCAGGTGGCGCTGATCCCGGTGTGGGTTCTGAGCTGGCGCCTCATCGGCGAGGCCTGGCCGCCGGAGCTGCTGCGGGCGGATCTGCACGGCCTGCTGCTGGGCCTCCAGATGCTGCTGTGGGCGGTGCTGCTCTCGCGGCTGCTGAAGTCCAGCGCGGGCCTGGCCCTGCTGCTCACGCTGCTGCTCCGCGAACTGGGGCCGAAGCTGAGCTTCTTCCTGGATTTCGGCCAGGACCTGGGCTGGAGCGCCGGCCAGGTGAAGGTGCTGGAGGTTTTCGTCCGCCTGCTGCCCATGGCCCAGCTGCCCTCGGACCCCTTCTCGCCGCTGGCCCTGCCCCTCTCCATCGGCGGTCCGTTGGTGCTGGGCGCGCTGGCCATGCTCCTTCCCGCGGGCGGTGGGCGGAAGTAGATCCGTGCGCCGCAGCCTCGGGCTCCTTCTCCCGGCGCTCCTCGTGGCGCAGAGCGCCCAGGACCCGGCGGAGCTGCGCCAGAAGCTGGCGGCGATCCAGGGCCGGCTGGGACAGGTGGACCGGCAGCTGGAGGTCCTGAAAAAGCGGCGCAAGGGCGTGCTGGTGGAGATCCAGGGCATCTCGCTGCAGCGGGACCGGGCCAAGGCGCAGGTGGAGGGCGCCCGGCTGCGGCGGGACCAGGCCCAGAGCGAAGTCCAGACCATCAGCCGGGAACAGACGCGCATCCAGGGCGAGGTGCTGAAGCTCCAGGGCGATCTGCGGAAGCAGGTGCGGTGGATGCAGGCCCTTGGACCCATGGGGGACCTGGGGTTCTATTCGACCTTCCGGGACCTGGAGGCGTGGCTGGTGGAGGGCCGCATGCTGGCCTGGGTGCGCCTGCAGGAGCGCAAGCGCCTGGACCACATCCATCGCCTGCAGGGTGACCTCAGCGCCAAGGAAAAGGCCCTGAAGGAGGTCCTGACGCGCCTGGCCAGCGAGGAGCGCGAAGCCGCCCAGCTCCAGGCCGCCCTGCGGCTCCAGGAGGAGAAGCTCAACGGATTTCTCGACGGCCTGCAGAAGGACGAGGTCGCCCAGAAGCAGGCCCAGGCAGAGCTGGCAGAGGAGGCCGTGCAGCTGGAGCGCCTGCTGGCCGGCCTACTGGCCAAGCCCAAGGGCGAGGCCTTCGAGGCGGTCGTGGCCTTCGCCAACCTCCGCGGGGAGTTGCCCCAGCCCGTGGAAGGAACTCTGGCGCTGGGATTCGGCGAGCACCTGCATCCCCGCTTCCGCACCAAGACCCTGCAGAGCGGCCTGCTCATCGCGGCCAGCGGCGGCGCGCCGGTGAACGCGGTGGCCGATGGGAAGGTGGCCTTCGCCGACTACTACCAGAGCTACGGCCCCATGGTGATCCTCGACCATGGCGGCGGCTGGTTCAGCCTCTACACCCACCTCCTGGGCCTCCAGGTCGCCAAGGGCCAGGTGCTGAAGGCCGGCGAGGCCGTGGGCGCCGTGGGCGACACCGTGGATGGCCCCCGCCTCGGCTTCGAGATCCGCCACCAGGCCCAGCCCCAGGACCCTCAGAAGTGGCTGAAAAGGCGGTACCGGTAGTTAGTCCGGGGGTTCCGCGCTCGACGCGGCCCAGCCGCGCCCCGCTTTCATTCCTCTGAAGGTTTCGGCCTGCGCGACATGGATGGGACTACCGCACCACGCTGCTGGCGTTGAAGAGCGGCACATAGATGGCGAGCAGCAGGGCGAGGACGACGACGCCCATGAAGAGGATGAGCACGGGGCCGATGAGGCTGGTGACCACGGTGGTGGCCTTCTCGACCTCCTGATCGAAGAAGTCGGCCACATGGTCGAGCATCTCGGGCAGGGCGCTGCTCTGCTCGCCCACCCGCACCATCTCGACGGCCAGGGGATCCAGCAGCTTCGCCTGCTCCAGAGCCTGATGCAGGCTGCTGCCCGCGCGCACCTTGTCGGTGACCAGGCGCAGGCCGGTCTTCATGCGCTCGCTGGGGCTGGTGCGCTGCACCACCTCCAGGGCCTGCACGGCGGGCATGCCGCCGGCGAGCAGCACGCCCAGCGTGCGGGAAAAGACGCTGGAGCTGTACATGCGGTACAGGGTGCCGATCTTGGGCAGCATCAACAGCAGCCGCTCCGCCAGCTTGCGGCCGGCCTCGGAGGCCACCATCCAGCGGATGAGCACGACGAGCCCGATCACGGCCAGGCCCTGGAGCCACAGGGTGGAGCTGATGACCTTGCCCATGTTGAGCAGCACACGGGTGAACAGGGGCATCTCGATGTCGCCGCCCGCATAGAACTCGGCGAAGCGGGGCAGCACCACATTGAAGATCACGCCCATGGCGAGGACCAGCACCATCACCAGGAAGGCCGGGTAGAACAGGGCCTCGATGATGCGGCGGCGACTGGTCTGCGCGAACTTCTGGAAGGCCAGCCAGCGGGCCAGGACTTCGGGCATGGTGCCGCTGCGCTCGCCGGCCACCACATTGCTGCGGTAGACCGCCGGGAAGGTGCCGGCCTGCTCCAGGGCGTCGGAGAATGACATGCCCTCGCGGACCAGCTCCACCACCTGGGTCAGGCTGCGGCGCAGCAGGGGATCCTTGCCGTGGCCCACCAGCAATTCCAGGGACTGGAGCAGGGGGATGCCCGCCTTCAGCAGGGCCAGCAGTTCCTGGTTGAACAGCACCAGCGATTCGGTCTTCAGCTGGGCGCGGCTCCGGAAGGCCGTGTCCGTGCGGGTGATGTCCAGGGGGAAGCCCCCTTCGGCCAGCACGCGGGCCCGCAGGGCTTCGGCGTTATCGGCCTCGAAGTCCCGGGTCAGGACCTCGCCGTTGGAATGGGTGAGCCGGACCGTGAATCGCATGGGCACCTGGACAGACTTTGAGGATAGCTGGAACTCCGCCGGCCCCCCTAAGGCGAGTTCCCTGGGAAAGTAGTCTTGGTCATCACCTGGAGGCCGCGTGCCGCGCCGTTCGTTCGCCTTGTTCCCTGTCCTCGCCTGCACCCTGGCGTTTCCCCTCGCCGCCCAGGCGCTGCCCCAGAACGCGCCCGGGGCGCCCCTTCGCAGCGTGGTGCCAGAGCCCGTTTCCCTCGACCTCCGCGGGGTGGACGGCACCCAGCTGGTGCCGAAGGACAACCGGGACGCCGCCCAGGCCGAGGCCGTCCGCCAGCGCTGGGCGCCCCTGGTCGCAGGTCTGAAGGGGGCTCCGGCGGTACGCCTGCTGCTGCCGACCGGCGAGGGGCGGGTCTCCCTGCTGCTGGCCGCGGCCCAGGCCCTGAAGGCCCAGGCCCCGGCCCAGCGGCTCTATGTCGCTTTCGATCCCCAGGCGATGCCCCTGCTGGAGGAGACCGCCTGGGGGGCCGTGGACGGCGGCGCCCTGGTGGCCGCGGACCTGAACCCGGATCCAGAGGCCTGGCGGGGCCAGCTCACCCGGGCCCAGGACACCTTCCCCGGGCGCCCCTGGACCTTGTGGCTGCCCTCGGACCCCGGGCCCCTGCTCTCCGTCCTCATGGGCGATGGCGGGCGCGCGGTGGTGCCCGCCGGGGGCCCGGCCGCCCGGTTGGCGGAGGCCCTGCCGCCGGGCTTCACGGAGGTGGAAGGGGGGCCGGGCGACCTGACCCTGCGCAACCGTAAAGGCGAATCCCGGCGCTGGGTGTTCGCGGAGGGGGCCTGGTCTCCGGCCCCCCTGCCGAAGGACCGCCACGAAGTGGCCGTGACGGCCGCCGAAGCCTACGATGTGGGCGCCCTGCTGGCCAAGGTGCGGGCGACCCAGCTGCGGTCCCGGGCCGCCGTGAAGACCGTGCAGGCCAAGGCGGATCTGGATCTGCACCTGCAGGGGGGCCGGGGTCCGGGCGGGGATCTGGGCTTCCGCTTCGCCTACTTCGAGAAAGCCGGCGAATGGCCCGAACTGCTGCAGAAGGAGGTGCGCTTCAACGGCGTCACCGCGAAGCTCGACGGGGAGGTGCAGCTGCCCCTCATCGAAAGCCGCCAGTCCATGTCCCTGCCCGTGGCGCTGGGCCTGACGGAGCGCTACCGCTACCGCGACGGCGGCCCGGCGGGCCCTGGACGCCGCCGGCTGCGCTTCGAACCCGTGGGGGCGGATCCCCTGCTGTACTCGGGCGAGCTGGAGGTGGAGGAGGCCTCGGGGCGGATCCTGATGGAGCGGCGCGAGCGGACCAACCTGCCGGGCACGGTGAAGAGCGAGCGGGAGATCCTGACCTATGGGCAGGTGGCGCCGGACGCCTGGCGGCCGACCTCGGTGCAGACCTTTGAGCGCTGGGTGAGCGCCGATGGCGTGGTGCAGGTCCAGCGGCGCTTCACCTACCGCGATTTCGAGGTGAACGGCGGCGGCTTCGAGACCGCCCGCACGGCGGCGAGGACCTCTGGTTCCACCATGCTGAAGGTGACGCCGGAAGGGGCCCGCTACTTCACGCGGCAGGGCGACGGCACGCGGAAGATCGAGGAGAAGCCCAAGAGCAGCGGCCGGGCCCTGGCGGCCGTGGTGCTCGTGGATCCGGGCCTGACGCCGCCCGTGGCGCCCCTGGGGGGCTTCCTCTACTTCGACTACAACGCCTTCGGCAAGGGCATCCAGCTCAACGCCCTCACGGCGATCCTGTTCAACACCGCGAGCCTGGCCATTCCGCGGGGCCTGGGCAGCTTTGATGTGAGCGCCGACGCCACGGCCCTGCTGATCAAGGGCACCGAGCGCCCGGTGGAGAACGGGCGGCTGTCCGACAAGGACGGCGTGGGCCGGCGCTTCGGAAAGGTGGGCCTGGAGCTGGGACGCGACCTGGGGCTGGGCTTCCGCCTGGAAGGACGCGGGGACTTCGAGTACGACGACTTCAGCGAGGGCGACAGCAAGTACCGCACCCCGGGCTACCTCCTGCCGCCCTCGGGCCTGACGCGCGTGGGCACCCTCCAGGGCTCCTGGCTCTACCGGGGCTTCCAGGTGCGGGCCTTCCATGGGTGGGGCCGGCGCCCCGAGGGCACCTACGGCCTGGCCACGGATCCCCAGCTGGTTCCCGAAGGGGGCGACTTCCGACGCTGGGGCGGCAGCCTCGGCCTGGACCGCGAGGTGCGGCCGGGGTTCTGGTTCCACGGCGAGGCCGGCTGGGCTTCGGGCCGCGCCTTCGACCGCTTCAAGGCCCTGGATGTGGGCGGTCTCGGGGGGGCCGTGCGCATCGCGGGCATCCGGGCCAACGCCATCACGGCGGACCGGCTGGTCTATGCGAAGACGGCCCTGGCCATCCCCACGGGGCCGAACCTGCGCCTCTCCGTGAGCCTCGAGCATGCCCGGGCCCGCAGCCTGGATGACCAGAAGACCTATGGCGTGAGCGGTGTGGGACTCGCCGGGGATCTGCCGGGGTTCTGGCTCTTCACCGCCGTGCGCGTGGACCTGGGCCTCGGCGTCCAGAGCGACATCGCGGGGGTCAAGACGGTGAACGGCTTCATCGCGCTGCTCAGGGTGTTCTGAACGAGCTTAGTTCGATGGATCTATATAAAAAATAAACACTTGAGAGTCATTTTGGGCCGAGGCGCGGCCGCGGCCGGGTGCTACTGCAAGCATGGCTGCGGTTGGGCCCGGCGGTTGCGGGCGGCGGCGGGGAAGCTATGGTTTCCTCCTCTTGCTAAGGAGGTCCCATGCTTCGATGGCGCACCGCGCTTCTGCTCGCAGCCACGCTTGGAGGGATGCTCATCCTGGGCTGCGGCGGCTCTTCCTCGGGTTCCGGCACGGGAACCATGAATGTGCACCTGGTCGACGGGCCCATCTCGGGCTACCAGGAGATCAATGTCAACATCCAGACCGTGGAGATCGCCGGCAACGGCGGCTGGATCACCCTCGGCACGCCCCGTAAGACCTTGAACCTGCTCAGCCTCGTGGGTGGCGTGGACGAGACGCTGGCGGCCGGCGCGACGCTGCCCGCGGGCCACTATGGGCAGATGCGCCTGATCCTGGGCGCCGGCAACACCGTGAAGCTGGCGGATGGCACCGTCCATGACCTGACCGTGCCCTCGGGGCTCCAGACGGGCATCAAGCTCATCGTGAACTTCGATGTGGCCGCGGGTACCACGAAGGATGTGTGGATCGACTTCGATGCGGCCCACTCCATCCAGGTGGTGCAGGCGGGGATGTCGGGCCAGTATCACCTGCGCCCCACGGTCTGGGCCTGCGACAAGCTCGTCACGGGCTCCATCCACGGGACGCTGACGGACGCCGCGACTTCGGCGGCGCTGCCGGGGGTCCTGGTCTATGCGGAAACCCTCGATGGCTCGGGCAATGCCGTCCTCGCGCGCAGCACCGTGACGGATGCCGCCGGTGCCTACACCCTGGATCTGCTTCCCGTGGGCGCGACCTACTTCGTGGTGAGCCAGCCCGTGACGGGGGCGGCACCCACCTTCAAGGCCTATGATGCCAAGGCCAGCGACGGCTTCGCCCTCACCGCGATGGCCCCCGTGTTCAGCTACAGCGCGGCCTTCACCGCCAACGCCGCCCTCGGGGGCGTGGCGGGCGGCCTCACGCCGGTGGCCACCAGCAGCCAGAGCGACCGGGTGAACCTGCTCCAGTCCCTGACCACGCCGTCGGGAAGTCACACCTTCATCGTGCAGACAACGATGGCCACCGTGGGCACGGCGGCGGAGACTTACGGCTTCACGGCCGTCCCGGCGGGCGCCTACAGCGTTCAGGCCCTGCGCTTCACCGCGAATGCCGACGGGACCACCACCCAGTCCGCCTCGACGGTCCAGACGGCCACGGTGGCTTCGGGTGCGACCGTGACCGTGAACCTGGGGCTCTGAGCCCCACCCGTACCGGGGTCCGGAAGGCCGCTACTTCGGGGCCTTCCGGATCTTCGCCTTCTCGCGGTGCAGCACCTGGAAGCGGATGGGTCCGAGCTCCAGGCGCCGGTAGGTGTGGAGCTTGGCTTTCATGATCCGGAAGGCATCCGTCATGGTGTCGCAGATGGCAAGTTCGTCGGCCTTCCCATGGATGCCGCCGCGCGCGAAGACCTCCCGGGCCTGGCCGTGGAGCCCCACGATGATGGCCTTGATCCCCTGCCGCGCCATCTCCCGGAGCACGCCCTCCATGGCCACCAGGCCCGTCACATCAGCGCTGGGGACCTGCTCCATGCGGAAGATGATGACGCGGACATCCGCGCCGATGGCCCGCATGGCGCCCATGGCCCGCTCGGCCGCGCCGAAGAAGAGGGGGCCCGCCAGGTCGTAGATCACCACGCCCTCAGGCAGGGGACCCGGCAGGGCGCGGTGGTCCGGGTGGGTGACCTGGCCGCCGGACAGGCCGGCCATGCGGCGCATGAAGAGCAGCGAGGCCAGCATGATGCCCACGGTCACGGCGATCACCATGTCGAAGACCACCGTGAGGAAGTAGCAGGTCAGGAGGACCGCCACATCGCTCTTGGGGGCGACCTTGAGGGTGTGGAGGAAGTGCTCAGCCTCCGACATGTTCCAGGCCACCAGCAGCAGAAGTGCGGCCAGGCTGGCCATGGGCAGGAAGCGGATGAGGGGGGCCAGCAGGAGGATGGCCAGGAGGATCGTCAGGGCGTGGGTCATGGCGGCGATGGGCGTGCGCCCGCCATAGCGGAAATTCGTGGCCGTCCGCGCGATGGCGCCCGTGGCCGGGATGCCGCCGAAGAAGGGGGCCAGCACATTGCCCACGCCGAGGGCCATCAGCTCGGCATCGGGGTCGTGGCGGGTGCGGGCCATGCCGTCGGCCACCACGGCCGACAGCAGCGACTCGATGGCGCCGAGCATGGCCACGGCGAAGGCGCTGGGGAGCAGCATCCGCAGGGTGCCCAGGTTCATCCCCAGGGGCTGGCCGCCGGGCCCCGGCGCGTGCCAGGGCCACATGGGCAGAGGGGGGATCTGGGGGATGCCGTCCACCATCCGCCCGCCGATCAGGGTGTGGAACCGGGTGCCGATGGTATCCACCGAAAAGCCAGGGATGAGGTGGGGAAGGCCCCAGCCGACCACCGCCGCCAGGGGCAGGGCGATGAGGGGCGCCGGAATTTTGCGCAGGGGGCGGGGCAGCCGCACCAGCCAGCGCTTGGGCAGCCTCGGGAGGAGGAGGATCGCCAGGGTGCCCAGGCCCACCAGGAACTCCCAGGGCGAGGCCGTGCCCCGGGCCTGGATCATGGCGCCGAGCCGCTCGAAGAAGTGGTCGGGGTTCCCTTCGAGTCTCAGGCCGAAGAGATCCTTGAGCTGGAGGGCGGCGATCACCGTGGCGATGCCCGTGGTGAAGCCGGTGGTCACGGGGAAGGGGATGTATTCGATGAGGCGGCCCAGGCGCAGGGCGCCCATGCCGATGAGGATCAGGCCCGCCATGAGGCCGGACATGAGCAGCCCGGCCAGGCCGAAGCGGGCGTACAAGGGAGCCAGCACGACGATGAAGGCCGCGGTGGGCCCCGCCACCTGGATGCGGGATCCCCCGAGCAGCGCCGTGAAGAACCCGGCGACGATGGCGGTGTAGAGTCCCTGCTGGGGCGGCACGCCCACGGCGATGGCCAGGGCCATGGCCAGGGGCAGCGCCACGATGCCCACCAGGAAGCCCGCGGTGAGGTCCTGCCGGAACTGTCGCCCCGAATAGCCCTCGGCCAGCACCGCGCGGAGCGCGGCGGCGGGAAGGGCCTTCAGCGGGAGACCGTCACCTGCATCCTGGAACCGCGTTCGGGCCATGGCTCATCCTTGTGATGAAGACTCCAGCAGGAGGCGCTCGAGAACCTCGATCACCTCCGGGTCGTCGGGGCGCTCGTCCGGATCTTTCCGGCAGAGCCGTTCGATGAGGTTCACGAGTTCGGCGGGGAGATCCGGACGGAGGGCCGCCAGGTCCGGCAGGGGGGCCCGCTGGTGCTGTTCGAGGATCTCGAAGGGGGTTTCGCCGTCGAAGGGCGGGTGCCCGGCGAGCATCTCGAAGAGGATGATCCCGAAGGCGTAGCGATCGGCGGCCGAGGTCACCTGGGCCTTGAGCTGGGCCTCGGGCGCGGCGTACCGGGGCGTTCCGAGGAAGGCATAGGTGGTGGTCAGGGTATTGGAATCCACGATGCGGGAGATGCCGAAATCCATCACCTTGGCCTGATCCCCATCGAAGATCACATTGCCGGGCTTCAGGTCGCGGTGGACGATGCCCAGGCGGTGGGCGTGGGCCATGGCGCCGGCGATCTGGAGCGCGACGCGGAGGAACCAGGGCAGGGTCGGGGGCCCATCCTCCCGGAGCACCTGGTCGAGGCGCCGGCCGGCGATGTATTCCATCGCCAGCCAGGGGGGGCCCGCCTCGGGCCCGGGATCCAGCATCCGCACCAGGTTGGGATGGTTCAGCATGGTGCCCAGTTTCGCCTCCTGCCGAAAGCGGCGGAGGAACTCGGGATCATCGTGGCGATAGGGGTGGAGCAGCTTGAGGGCCACGGGCGCCTTGGTCGCGGCATGGTGGGCCAGGTAGGTGCTGGCGAACCCGCCCCGCCCCAGCAGGCGTTCGATCCGGTAGGGACCGAGCTGCTCCGGATCCCGGAAGGAGGATTCGTGGAGGGTGCGATGCCGCCTCCGATTGATCAGGATCGCCCCGACCAGGCCCAGGAAGGCCCCGAGGGGCCAGATCCACCTCCAGGCAAGGCCCGTTTCACCGCGAGTCCCTGAGGGTGCCTGAGGGGCGGGCGTGATGGCAGGGACCGGACCTGGTGCGGAGGTGGGAACGGCTGCTTCGGCCGGGGCCGGGAGGCCCGCCTGGGGTTTGGCGGGAGTGGACGAAGCGGCGGCA